>JAISLO010000219.1 GCA_031290815.1 Synergistaceae bacterium
TGTTTTCCCATTGTCAGACATGATTTAAAAAAAACACCTCCTCTTCCTTAGAAACTGCCGCATGCAGTGCTCTGGTTATTCTGCGAGATGAGCTTGCCACCGATCATATGCCGCTCGCAGCGGCGCATCGAGATAACTCAATGCTCTCGATGCAATCTCCTCTGGCACACCGTAAGCGGCTTCTGCTACGCTTCCGGTTATTGCGGCAAGCGTGTCGCTGTCGCCGCCGAGACTTATGGCATTTCGGATTGCGTCCTCAAAGTCCGTGCTTTCGAGAAATGCTGTTATCGCTTCCGGCACGGTTTCTTGGCAGCTCTCGTTGAAGCTATAAGCCGGGCGAATCTCGTCAAGTGTGCGGCTTAAATCGTAGCCATATTTGTCCTCTGCATTGCGTCTGACAAATTCTTTATGCTCGTCAACTTGAAATTTCGCTTTTCCGAGGCGCATGAGGTAAATTGCTCCAGCAACCGCTTTTGCCCCCTTGATGCCCTCAGGGTGGTTGTGTGTTATCACAGAGCTTTTTTCGGCTAGCCGTTCAACATGCTCCATGCCTTCGTCGAAAGACTTGCTGAGAGGAACTGCCCAGCCGCAGGGCGACACTCTCATCGCCGAGCCGTTGCCCCAGCTATTATACGGTTTGCGATCATCGGAAAACAGCCAACCGACAAACCTACCGCCGTAACCTGCGTTAGGATACAATCTGCCGTACTTTTTCATCGAAACGATAAAATCATCAGAGCTTCCGCCATTCATCAAAGCCTCGCCTACGGCGATTGTCATGACTGTATCGTCAGTGAAAAAACCGCGTTCCGTGAAAAGCGGGAAGTCTTTCGTTTTAATGTTGTTCCACTCGTAGACCGAACCTACGATGTCGCCTATAATTGCTCCAAGCATCAGCCAGCCCCCGTCAATCGTGGTATGCACCCTTTGTTAGCCGCTTATATTCGTATGATATTTTATGCTCGCATGCCACACAGTCAGGTATTATACAGCAACGGCTCAGCCAAAGCGAGCGGCACGAAAATTCGACTGAAATTGACAGCGTCAAGGTCATCGTATTATAATAAAGATCAGTAATATAGCTCCGGGGGAGCCGCAAAAGCTGAGAGGAAGGGCGGGCACAAGGGACCTTTCGACCCCAGGACCTGAACCGGATAATGCCGGCGTAGGCAGCGAGAGATTTAGTGAAATGCTGATCGAATCGTTCGAGCGGATGTTTGCCGCCTAACAGTTCTGGGGCATGGGTTTTCGCCCCAACAATAAATCAGCTTTCGCTCTAGTGGAGGGCCGGATCTCGCGCACGCGGATTCGGCCCTCCGCCTGTTTATGGGGGGAGGTTTGGAGAATGAGAGACCGTATGGATTCAGGGGATCTGGCACGGCGTCTCAGGGCGATTTACATCTGCGGGGATGCGGCTGATCCTGGAACTTTGGAACATCTGAAGAGGCTGATCGACGCTGGGGTCACTGCCGTTCAACTGCGGATGAAGGGGGCGAACGGGCGCGACCTGTTCATCAGCGCTGTCAAGATGACAAGGCTCTGCCGTGATATGGGCGCTCTGTTTTTTGTGAACGACAGGCTCGATGTCGCGATGGCATCCGGCGCGGACGGAGTACACCTTGGAAATCTCGATCTGCCCGTGACGGAGGCGAGGCGTATAGCTCCAGAGGGGTTCCTTATAGGGGCGACGGCCCGTGACTCGGCGGCCGCATTGGCGGCGAAGAGGGAAGGAGCTGATTACATAGGAAGCGGGGCGGCTTTCAAGAGCGGCACAAAGTTGGATACCAGGGTCATCGGCCCAGGCGGGATCGCAGCGGTCGCGTCGTCGGTCTCCATTCCGGTGGTTGGAATCGGCGGTATCGGAGCGGATAACGTGTCCGATCTGTCTGGCGCGGGACTGTCCGGCGTGGCCGTCTCCTCGGCCTTCGCCGGGGATCGCGGCGTGTCCGAGGCAAGAAGGATAATCGAAATGATAGAAGGAGGTATTTTGTCATGATGAATGTATTCGAGATACGGACCGGACAGGATAAGTTGAAGAAAATGGCGCTGGCCGCCATGTTCGCTGCGCTCGCCGTCCTCCTGTCGGGATTTTCGTTCCCTGTGGGACCGTCCCGCTGTTTTCCATTTCAGCACGCGATGAACGTGATGTGCGGGGTGATCCTGGGGCCCTGGTGGGCAGTCGGCAGCGCGTTCGTCTCAAGCGTCATACGCAACATGCTCGGGACGGGGACGATTCTGGCGTTCCCGGGCAGCATGTTCGGCGCGCTTGCCGTGGGACTCGCGGCCGACATGCTCCCAAGCGGGCGCAGGCTCTTCGCCGCAGCCGCCGAGCCCCTGGCCACCAGCCTCATAGGGGCCTGGGTTTCGAGTCTCATAATGGCGTCGGCGGGCAAGGGGGCCATGTTCTCCATGCTATCCGTCGCGTTTCTTGCGAGCAGCGCGCCAGGGGCAGTGATAGGCTTCCTGGCGATCTTTTCCCTCTCCCTGGCCGCAAGGCGAAACAAGGCTCGGACTGCGGACGGAGAGCGGTAGGGGAGGGAGTTTAGACGCTCCAGGAGGACGGCCATCCGGACGGTTTTTTGCGAGGCGGCGAAACTGGTAGTATTGCGTAGAACTGACCGCGCCTGACTAGAGAGGAATGATCTCCGTTTCTCGTTTTTGTGGTATTATCCGCCTGGAGGCGGTAGTGCTTGAAAATAGGCGTCGTCGTTAAATTTTTGGGTTTCCTGATCTTCGTGATAACTGTTTGGATGGCGGTTCCGACGATATACGCCATTGCGGATGAAGGGGACGACATATCCGGCTTCGTGAAGTCATTAGCCATATCGGCCGCCGTCTCCTCTTTGTTCGTCCTTTCGTCTAGAAAGGCGAGGATGGATGGGATGGGAACGCGGGAGGCCCTGGCGTCCGTAGCGCTCTCATGGGTCGCGGCCAGCGCGGTGGGCGGGCTGCCGTACTGGTTTCATGGATCAGCGCCTACCTATACGGATTCGTTCTTCGAGGCGATGTCGGGATTTACCACGACGGGATCGACCATACTCGAGGACATCGACTCGACCCCGAGAGGTCTTCTCCTGTGGAGGGGGCTGACGCACTGGCTTGGAGGCATGGGTATAATAATGCTCACGCTCACCGTCATGCCGCTGATGGGGGTGGGCGGGTTCCAAATGTACAAGGCAGAGGCTCCGGGCATGGAGCATGAGAAGCTGACCCCGCGCGTGCGGAACACCGCGGTGATACTCTGGCTGATATACATGGCCCTCACCATTGTGCTGACATTGCTGCTCCTGGCCGGGGGCATGGATCTTTACGACGCCGTGACCCACTCTATGGGGACGATCTCGACCGGAGGGTTCTCCCCGCTCGGCGCGAGCATCGCCGGATTTGACAACGCTTATTTCGAGTGGGTGATCACGGTCTTCATGTTTATATCAGGGGCCAACTTTTCGCTTCACTACCGCCTTATCAAGGACCGCTCCCTCTCTCGCTTCCTCTCGGACCCAGAATTCAAGTTCTACCTCGCGTCTGTGTCGGCGCTCTGCCTCGCCGTCTCCGGGTGGCTTTACGCAAGCCGTCTGTACGGCTCTGTCGCCGACTCGCTTCGCTTCGGCACGTTTCAGGTCGTGAGCCTCGTCACGAGCACCGGCTTCGTCTCGGCCGACTACGAACAATGGCCCTCGTTCACGAAATCCCTGCTCTTCCTCTGCTTCCTCATGGGCGGGTGCGCAGGCTCGACATCCGGAGGCATCAAACATATAAGGCTGCTCGTCATGTTTCGGCACGTCGGGAGGCATATTCGAAAGACGTCGAACCCGAGGGCGATCCTGCCGATACAGGTGGGCGGCGAGTCGCTTCGAGCGGGAGTAGTATCCTCGTGCCTCGCTTTTTTGGGGCTTTATCTGATTGTCTTTTCGGCGGGGGTCGTGCTCATCTCGATCTCCGAGCCCGATCTCTTCACCTCGATGTCGGCCGTCGCCGCGACGCTTGGCAACGTAGGCCCAGGATTCGGCAGCGTGGGGCCGACGATGAGTTTTACATCGCAGACGCAATTCGCCAAGTGGGTGTACTCTTTTCTCATGCTGTGCGGCAGACTCGAGTTATACACGGTGCTCGTTCTTTTCTCAAGAGCTTTCTGGAGGGGCGGAGTCGCCCTGTAGGGAGGGATTGCCTTGCATATTGTAATAGTCGGCGCAGGAGAAGTAGGCTTCAGCGTGGCCCGTAATCTGTCGCAGGACGGACACGATGTGGTCCTGGTGGAGGAGGACCCGGACAGGGCCTCGAAGGCGGAGAACGAACTGGACGTCATGGTCATCCGCGGGAACGGGGCGCGCCCGAACGTGCTGGAGAAGGCCGGCATAACGGAGGACACTCAGGTCGAGATGCTGATTGCGTGCTCGAGCAAGGACGAGGTCAACATTCTGGCCTGCTGGATAGCGAAGAAGATGGGCGTGAAGCGAGTGATATCGCGCGCGGTCGGCATGGAGTTCACCGACACGGAGGTCTGGAGCAGGGACCTCGGCATCGACATGATGGTCTCACCCGAACGGAGCGTAGCCCGCGAGGTCGAGGATCTGCTCGAGACGCAGGGCGCCATACACTCGACGGAGATAGACTCCAAGGCTGGGCTTTACGCATTCAGGGTGGATGAGGACAGCACGGCCAACGGCATTACCCTGCTGGAGATGAGGAAGCGAAATCCCGAACTCGTCACGATAATAGTATACGTCAAGCGCGACGAGGAGGGCTTCATACCCAAGGCAAACGACCTTCTCGAAGCTGGCGATATATGCTATTCGTTCTGCTACCTCGACCAGATTCACGAGATCTCAGAGCTGTATCAGCCTCACAAGGCGAAAAAGCTGCGTAACGTGGTCATAGTCGGAGCCGGCAAGGTCGGTTTTCAGACCGCAGAGCTGCTGCTGAAGCGCATTAGGGGCATCGACATCAGGCTCATCGACCGCGACAAGGAGAAGTGCCAGAGGGTGGCGTCCGAGCTGCCGAAGGTGACGGTGCTGTGGGGCGACGGCGCGGATGAAGAGCTCATGAAGAGGGAGGGCGTGTCGTCCGCAGGGGGCTTCGTCTCCGCGACGGAGAACGACGAGCTCAACCTGATACTGGCGCTGCAGGCAAAGTCGCTCGGAGTGAGCAAGAGCATAGCGGTCATTCGCAGAAAAAACTATATGAAGCTCCTGGGCGATATACCGATAGACGCGATAGTGAACAGGAACGAGGCGTTGTCGTCAGTGATCATCAGCGCGGTCCGATATCCCGGCAGCGCCAGCACCCTCGCTCTCATGGATCAGATAGGGGCCGAGACGATACAGGTCACAGTGCCGGACGACAGCCCGGCCTCCGGCGTCGAGTTGAAAAACCTGTCGATACCGGCCGGGGCGCTGATCGGCCTCGTCAGGCGCGAGGAGCGCCGGAAGAGCGACATATTCATCCCCACCGGCAATTCGAGTCTCAAACCCGGCGACAGGGTAATCCTCTTCGTCACTCAGGACGTTATAGAGGAGACGCTGGCAGTTCTCGGGGTGGACACCGCGTGAGGCTCGTCTCCCGTTTCCTCTCCGTGATCACGGTCGCGACGACTCTCGCGATGTCGCTGCCCATCCTCATGGCCGCGTGGAGCGGAGACGGCGGGTTCAAGCCGCTCATCATGGCTTTCGCCGCCGGGATGTGCGCGAGCGCGTGCCTTGCCTTCGCCGGCCGGGGCGAGTCAATCTCAGACATGAGCGCGAGGGACGCCGTTCTCTCCGTGGTCGTCTCCTGGCTTGCGGCGTCGGCTCTGACCTCGCTCCCCTATATATTCTCGGGCGCGGCTCCAACCGTGCTCGACGCGCTTTTCGAGGGCGTGTCGGGTTTCACCACCACCGGGGCCAGCGTCATCGCAAACCTCGATTCCGTGCCGAAGAGCATAAGGCTCTGGAGGAGCTTCTCAGAGTGGATAGGCGGGCTTGGTATAATAGTTCTGGTGCTGGCGCTGCTGCCCTCCGCCGGCGCGTCGGGCGCTGGCATGTGGCTCTACAAGGCGGAACTGTCCTCGCCGGTTCACGAGCGCATGACCCCCAGGATTCAGCAGACCGCCGTCATCCTATGGAAAACATACATCGCGCTAACGGCCGCGCAGATCTTTTTTCTAATGCTAAACGGGCTGGACCTGTACGACTCAGCCACCCTGGCCTTCAGCACGATATCCACCGGCGGTTTCTCACCGTACAGCGATAACGTCGGCCACTTCAACGGCAACGGCGTCAAGTGGGTCACGGCCGTCTTTCTCTTCCTCTCCGGCATCAATCTCACGCTCTACCACGTCCTGATCGTGGGAAGAAGCCCGTCCAGGGTGTGGAAAAGCCCTGAGACCAGGTTCTACGTCGCGCTTTTTCTCGCGTTCGGCGCGTCGGTTTCGATCATACTGTACTCCGGCGGTGTATTTCAGTCCGTCAGGACATCGCTGCTGGAGGGCTTTTTTTATTCGATCAGCATGATTTCAACCTGCGGATTCTTTATAAGCGACTATGGAACGTGGCCGGCTGTCGCGCGATTTCTAATGATGGTAATGGCGTTCTGCGGCGGGTGCGCCATATCTACAACCGGCGGGCTCAAGTGCGTCAGGGTCGTGGTGATAATAAAACACGTCCATGGCGAGTTCACCCGCCTGCTGCATCAGAGCGCAGTCGTCCCGACCAGGCTGGGGGGCGGCGCGGTCGACGCGGAAGTCGTCTCGGCCTGCTTCGCGTACCTGTCGGCGTACATGGCAGCACTTCTCGGCGGATTCGTGCTCCTGACCATGCTGGGAGACGACCCTACGGCCGCTCTGTCCAGAGCTGCCGCTATGATCAGCAACACCGGCCCTGGATTCGAGATAGGGCGTTCCGGCGGGCCTTTGCCGGGCGGCGCCGGGGTCAAGCTCGTGAGCATGGTCCTCATGCTCTGCGGCAGACTGGAGATCTTCACCCTGCTGATCATCTTCACCCCCCGATTCTGGCGGCGCTGATGGCAGAGAACGATCTTAGGCCGGCATGGCAAAGCAACGGCTGTTCAGCAGAGTCATGTGTTATAAGATCTAGGGTTTGCGCGGAGACCGCCCCTGGCAGGGAACTCCGACCTGGCACTTCCCGCAGCCGTATCGCGGCGCAAACTTTTTTTTGATGCCGTCCACAAACTCGACGCATATCTGATGGCTCTTGCCGTTCTCGATCGTGATGGCCTTGGCGGGACATCTCCTGACGCAGGCCCCGCACATCACGCAATATTCATACACGCCGTCATATTCTCGCATCGTCGGCGCAAGCTCCAGCGTTGTAACGACGCTGCCGAATCTTCCAGCGATCCCCGTCTTTGTTATGAGCCCCTTCGAGAGGCCGAACGTGCCCAGACCGCAGGCATAGGCGACGTGACGCTCGGACCAGACGCTTGTAAATGACCTGCCCGGAAGTTTTTTTGGGTCGGGCCTCCTCACAGACACGAAGCGACTGTCCAAAATCGGCGCCAATGACGGATACCCAGCTCTCTCAAGTTCG
>JAISLO010000220.1 GCA_031290815.1 Synergistaceae bacterium
GGACTGCGCCTGATAGTCCACATTAATGAGAGAGCCGTCCGGGAGGGCATAAACCCCTTCACGCACGGTTCGGCGATATACACCGACATCATGAAGACCGAGGCCCTGCGGCAGGCCATAGGCGAGCACGAATTTGACGCGGCGATCGGAGGGGCGCGGAGGGACGAGGAGCGTTCGCGGGCGAAGGAGAGGATTTTCTCTCACCGCTCGGCGTCGCACCACTGGGACCCCAAAAAACAGCGCCCGGAGCTGTGGAATATTTTCAACGCCCGCCTCGGCCCGGGAGAGACGATGCGCGTCTTTCCCCTCTCCAACTGGACGGAACTCGACGTATGGGAGTATATTGCCTCAGAGGACATTCCGGTGGTCCCGCTCTATTTCACGGATACGCGCCCGGTGGTGCGGCGCGGCGGTACGTGGATAATGATCGACGACGGAAGGATGGAACTCGCGCCCGGCGAACGACCCGAGTCCCGAAGGGTGCGTTTCAGGACCCTGGGCTGCTATCCGCTGACGGGCGCGGTCGAATCGAACGCCGCGACCGCGCGAGAAGTCCTCGAAGAGCTTGGGCGATCTCGCTTCTCGGAACGGCAGGGCCGGCTGATCGACAACGATCAGGGCGGTTCGATGGAGAGAAAAAAGCAGGAGGGATATTTTTAAATATGCCATCCCACGATAATAAAACGCAGTTGAGGTTTCTGACCTGCGGCAGCGTAGACGACGGGAAGAGCACTCTGATAGGAAGGCTGCTCTACGACTCCGGATGTCTCTTCGAGGACCAGTTGTCCTCTCTCAGGCGCGAAAGCGAACGGAAAAACGCGGACGGCGGGCTGGATTTCTCGCTCGTCATGGACGGTCTTTTGGCGGAACGGGAACAGGGAATAACGATAGACGTCGCGTACAGGTACTTCGAGACGAAAAACAGAAAATTCATAGTGGCCGACGCGCCCGGACACGAACAGTACACCCAAAACATGGCGACCGGCGCGTCGAACAGCGAGGCCGCCGTCGTCCTGATCGACGCGCGCAACGGCATCCTGCCGCAGACCGTGCGTCACACGGACAGCGCGGTTCTGCTGGGCATCCGCCACATAGCCCTCGCGGTGAACAAGATGGACTTGGCCGGCTGGTCGGAGGATGTCTTTGACGAAATATCGAAGGACTACGCCAGCCTGATAAAAAAACTGGAGGGCGACGCTGGGAAACTCTTCGTGACGTGTATTCCGCTCTCGGCCCTCAAGGGGAACAACGTCTTCGAGCGCGGAGACGATACGCCGTGGTACGGCGGCCCCACGCTCGCGGAGTATCTTGAAACAGTTCAGCCCGGAGGCGAACGGGCGGACGAAAAACTCCGCCCGTTCAGGATGCCCGTTCAGTGGGTGAACAGACCCGACGCGAATTTCCGGGGTTACAGCGGCACCGTGGCCAGCGGCACGATACGCGAGGGGGATGAGATAGTCATCCTGCCGTCGGGCCGAAGGAACACGGTGGACCGAGTCATCTCGGGTGGAGAGAGGCGGCGCGGGGCCCAAGAGGGCGAGGCCGTGACTTTGTGCGTGACGAATGAGACCGACATAAGCCGCGGCGACGTTTTATCGGACGCTCGCAGCACGCCGGACGTCACGGATCATTTCCGCGCGGCGATAGTCTGGATGAGCGAGGACAAATTGTTCCCCGGGCGCGAGTACATCCTGAAGATGCCGAACAGGATGGTATCGGCCGCCGTGACGGAGATACGCGGCAAGATGAGCGTAGAGACGCTGTCGATGGAGCCGGCCAAAACGCTCGCCATAAACGAAATCGGAATATGCAACGTCAAGACCGGAACGCCGATAGTGTGCGAACCATACTCGAAGAGCAGGGAACTGGGCGGATTCATCCTCATAGACCGAGCCTCGAACGACACGGTTGGCGCGGGGATGATCCGGTATTCGCTGAGGAGGTCCGCGAACGTCACCTGGCACTCGTTCGAGATCACGAAAGACGCGAGAGCCCGCCTCATGGGCCACCCGCCCCGCGTTCTCTGGTTCACGGGGCTCTCGGGCTCGGGCAAATCGACGATAGCGAATCTGGTCGACAAAAGGCTCTTTGCGGCGGGCCTGCACTCCTGCGTGCTGGACGGCGACAACGTGAGGCATGGGCTCAACAAAGACCTAGGCTTCACCGAGGAGGACAGGGTGGAGAACATCCGCCGCATCGCCGAAGTGGCGAAACTGATGTTTGACGCGGGCCTGATCGTGCTGGTGGCCTTTATCTCGCCCTTCCAAAAGGACAGACAATCGGCGCGGTCCCTGTTCGCGCCCGGAGAGTTCGTCGAGGTGTTCGTCGATACGCCGCTCGAAGTCTGCGAACGGCGCGACCCGAAGGGCCTCTACAAAAAGGCGAGGGCGGGAGAAATTCCCAATTTCACCGGCATAAACGCGCCATACGAGCGCCCGGAACACCCCGAGCTAGTAGTGAACTGGCAAGGCCCAGCGGAGGACGAGGCGGAGAGGATCGTAAACTTTCTGGATAATTTCCCTCCGAGCGCGGCCTTCGATTCATTGCCATAGAATTTATACCTCACTTTTTAGACATTCGTTGAATCAGTAATACTATTGAAGGTTGACCAGTATTTTGGCACATGCTATCATCAGTAAATTGGGAGGTGTAATTAATGAAATATTTTAAAAATTTGCGCACAGCAGCGAAAATCCTTTCCCTGGCTGCGGTTTTGACAATACTAATGCTGGTCATAGCCGTAACCGGCTACAGGTCGAGCGTAAACCTGGCGGGAAAAATCGATGAACTCTACAAGAGTTACACGACTCCGGCCATCATGATGTCCGAGGCAAAAGCCCTAGCCCTCACAAACAGGCGCATGGTCCTCAGCATAATGGACGCCGAAACGGAGGATGAAATTCGCAGCTATGAGTCCCGGATGATGGAAAACAGGCGTAAGGCATCAGAAATGATGGCCAAATACGAACAGACCGGCTTGACCGCCGATGAAAAAAACCTGCTGAAATCGCTGCAAGACGCGAGGACGGCGACCGCCAGACTTCAAGACGAGGCGCTTGTGATCATCAAGAAAAACGGGAGAACCGGCGAGCTCGCGCGCCGTATGCTCACAGGAGGGGATATCTCCAACGCTGAGAACGCCTACATAGCCATCTTCGACAAACTCGTGGATTTTCTGATCAAGAAGTGCGAGGACACGAACTCAATATCCCTGTCCGACGCGAAGTCAGCCGCCACGCGCATGGGAGTGATCTCTCTGGCGGCGGTATTGATAGGCCTGATCCTTGGTTTGACCATATCGAACCTGATAACGGGACCGATAAAGAGAATCCAGGACAGCATAAAGCTGTTCTCGGAGGGCGACCTTGTAAGCCAATTCGACGTCACCGGACGAGACGAGCTCGCCAGCATGGGCAGAGGACTCCAGCTCATGGCCGACAGCCTCAAGGGCATAATCGGATCGGTCAAGACCGCCAGCTCCAACATAAACAATACGGCGCAGGAGTTCTCCTCGCTGGCGGCGGAGACGAGCGCGTCGGTCGAGGAGTTCAGGGCCAACGTCGATGAGATGGGGAATAATCTGACCTCTCTGGCTTCGACTGGCGAAGAGGTCAACGCCTCCGTAGAGGAAGTGGCCGCCGGAGCACAGGCGACCGCGGAGAAGGGAACCGACATAGCGCGCCAGGTGGACGAGGCGATGGGCGCGGGTGAAAACGGAATGAACGCCGTCCGCCAAGCCGTACACGGCATAGAGGGAGTCGCCAAAAACGCGGCTGACACGGCCTCCAGCGTGCAGGAACTCGGAGGCCGCACCAGGCAGATACAGAGTTTCGTGGCTCAGATCGGCGGAATAGCCGACCAGACGAATCTGCTGGCCCTAAACGCCGCGATAGAGGCCGCGCGGGCCGGCGAGGCCGGACGAGGCTTCGCCGTAGTCGCCGAGGAGGTCAGAAAGCTCGCGGAGGACAGCAACGTAGCGGCCAAGAACATAGAAGAGCTGGCCAGGACCATCACCGGAGACCTGGACAGCGTGATGCAAATCTCCCTGGACAACGCCAGGGCGTCGAAGGAAGCGAGCGAACTGTCGCACGAGACCGAGCGGATAATATCCAACATGATCAGCTATTTGAGGAATATATCCGGGGCTACCCAGGACTTGGCGGCGGTATCGGAAGAACAGGCGGCGTCGAGCGAGGAGATCGCGGAAGCGGTGCAGAATATCGCAACAAAGGTCAGCGTCACGGCCGAGGCCGGGGAAAACATCCGCTCGGGCATAGATGAGGTGGCGAAAGCCGCGGAAAGAATCTCTTCCGGCGCGGAGGGCCTTTCAAATCTAGCCGGGGAACTCATCAAACTGCTAGAGTTCTTCAGGATGGAGGAATCCCCCTCATCCGGCGTGTCCAGACTGAGGGCGATAGAATCCGGCCGGAGAAGATAGCCGGTATTGACTAAACTAAAACTCCGCAGACGGACGGACAAAAGTGCCGCGACCCATTGACCATCTCAACCGCAATCTGCTAATATAATATACGTTGTGCGTTCGAAAGGCGGCATAGCCAAGTGGCAAGGCAGAGGACTGCAAATCCTTTATCCCCGGTTCGAATCCGGGTGCCGCCTCCAGAGTTAAACTCAAGGCAAGTGATAAAATCGCTGAACCCAGTAAAAACAAAGGTTCAGCGATTTT
>JAISLO010000221.1 GCA_031290815.1 Synergistaceae bacterium
CGACCTATTTGCGGGCGGATGCAACGTGGGTATCAATGTTAGCGCGGAGCGCGTTATCTGCAACGACATGAACACGAAAATAATAGACATGTTCAAGGCGTTTCAGCAGACCGACACAATCGAAATTCTGCGGCGCATCGAGGAACGCATCCGCGATTTTGGGCTGTCAAAAGAGAACGAACAAGGGTTTATCGCGTTCAGGGACTATTACAATCAAACGCGAGACCCGGTCGACCTCTATACTTTGACCTGTTACTCATTTAACTATCAGTTTAGGTTCAACAATAATCTCGAATACAACAACCCGTTCGGGCGAGACAGAAGTCAATTTTCCGTAAATATGCGGGATAATTTGCTTGCCTTTTTGGAGTGCATCAAAAGCAAAAGGATTGGATTCACGGCGCAAGACTTTACCAAGTTCGACACAACAGCGCTCGGTTATGAAGATATGGTCTATTGCGACCCGCCGTATCTGATTACCACAGGCAGTTATAACGACGGCAACAGGGGATTTAAGGATTGGAAAGAAACGCAGGAAGCCGCCCTGTATGAGTTGCTCGACCGCTTGCACGATCAGGGCGTAAGGTTCGCGCTGTCGAATGTGTTGACGCATAAGGGCGTTCGCAATGAGATTTTGCTTGATTGGTGCCGGAAATATGCAGTGACGGGGCTTAATGTGGATTATTCGAACTCGTGTTACAACTCCAAGCGAGACAAGAGCAATGAGGTCCTGATAACCAATTACTGACTGACGGAGTGAAAAAATGATTTCGATTATCCCCTCCTTACGGGAGCATCACGCTGAGTCCGCGAGGAGACGCCGCATCCGTTCCTATGCTCAGCCTTGCGACCTTGTCCAAGACATTCTTGGCCTCTTCGCCAACAAGCAGCCTGGGCCGGTAGTCGTTATAATCGTCGTGCGAGGAGATTGATGCAGGGATGACGCGATACGTGCCATATAACTTGTCCGCCATCTTGGTTATTACAATCTGAAAGATCATCGTGTCCTTGTCCGACGGGTTTGTGTTTCCTCCAAAGCAGAAATTACCGAGGGAATAAGCGATCACGCCGCCGTTGTAGTGTTCTATTCCCTGCAGGACGTGGGGATGGTGTTCGACGACAAACGCCGCGCCGTTGTCGATGGCGGCGTAAGCGGCTCTTTTTTGGGCGGGAGTGGGAATATATGTCGCCACCGGGAGCCCGCCGTGAAACGAAGCGATGATGACCTGAGCTCCAGCCCTCCTCAGCGCGCTGATCCTCTCCTTTATGACTCCCGCGCCGGCGGACGCGGACAGTCCGAAAAATCCGATTTTGATGCCGCGTATCTGGCGCGTCAAAACGTCGTCGTTGCCGAAGTATCCAACTCCCGCTCCGGCAAGGGCGGCCTTCGTGTCCCTGTAACCCTCGTCTCCGAAGTCGCGCGTGTGGTTGTTGGCGAGGTTGGCAATTTCGACGCTGCCGGCGGAGAGGATTTCAGCGTACTCGGGCGCTCCCTTGAACCAGTATTTAGGCCCATCCTCCGGCTTGCCTCGAATGACCGTGGATCTGGTCAAGGGCCCCTCCAGATTGACTATCGTGATATCGTCGGAGGCAAAGACTCCGCTCACCCCCTCAAAGAAGTATTCCTTCGGTTTACTCTCGTAGAACGCGGAAAAATGCCGCGGGCTCGCCGAACCGTAACTCTGACCCAGCGTGCAGTCCCCGGCAAGGCTGAGGATGACCTGCGTCAGCTCAGGCGTTCGTCCGATATCCGTCTTCGGCGGCTTCTCTCTCTCCGAACGGCCGTCAGGCGGCGACGCAGCGGAAACGCCGCCGCCCTGCGCTTGTCCTGACGCCTCCGTAAACAGCGTTTGAACGGCAGGTACCGTCTCCGCGCCCCTAACCGGCCGCGGTGGTTGCGCAAACCGGATTCCATCCGCGCTCAACCTGATATTGACGTTGACGCACACGACGATTACTACCCCTGTCACAACAGCCGAAATCGCTGCGATAATGGAGAGAACAACCAGCGCGACGCTTCCTGTTTTCACGATCTGATTACCCATGCTTCTCGTCTTAGGTGCGGAACGCTCGCTCGCTGCTGTCCGCATCGCCATATTATTTAATGTCGTAGGTATACACGCCATCCCAATCTTCAGGCGCCTGCCCGATCAGCAGGTTTATCCTCTCCATGAAGATCCCGTATAGCATCTCATCCGGGCAGGCTTTGGCCAGGGATGAACAGATCTCTCCGGATGAGCGGAAGTCGCCGCCGATGTAAAGCTTGAAGGCCCTCTCCCACAGCGAGATTTCCTCGCTTCTCCTCTCCGCCTCCTCCTGGGTATAGACCGTAAATATCGGGATGCCCTCCGATCTGCCCTTTACCCTCACTATATCCAGCGGCTTGACGGCGACCTTGCCCGTGCACGCGTCAGCCGTGGTCCCGCTTATCACTATACCCACGCCGTACTTAGGGCACATGCCCTCTAGCCTGGACGCAGTGTTCACAGTGTCGCCCACTGCAGTGTAATCCATCAGCTCGCTCGTGCCCATGTTCCCCACGTGAGCCGTTCCGGTGTGTATTCCCCCGCCCATCCTGAGGCGAAAACCGAACTTGACCTCGATCTCAGAGTTCAGCTCAGCCAGGGCAATATGCATGTCGAGCAGCGAGCGCACCGCCATGTACGGGTGGTCGGGGACGTCGACCGGAGCGTTCCAGAACGCCATCAAGGAGTCGCCCACGAATTTGTCGAGCGTCCCCATCGAGCTCCTCACTATAGACGTCATCGGGGTGAAGTAACTTCCCAGCATCTCCACGACCTGCGTCGGCCGCATATTCTCGGTCAGGGATGTAAATCCCCTGAGGTCGGAGAAGAGGACCGATATATTCCTCTGCTGCCCTTCAAGGCTGCTCACCCCGCCGGTCTCGATTATCTTTCCCACGATCTCAGGGGAGACGTAGTTCGAGAACGCGCGCCTCAACATCTTCTTTTCTCCCTCCTCGAACAGGAAGCGAAGGAAGAACGAGACAAAAGCCTCCAGAAATATGACCATCATGGAGTAGAGAGGCGTCACGAAGTATCCTAACGAGATCATCAGTTGACGGGAGCCGAACCAGACGCAGACGGACATCGCCGCTCCCAGCGGCAGGGAGATCTGAGGACGGGCGATGCCAAACAGCATCATCGACGCTGTCCCAGCCGCCAATATCGAGATGATGATATAGCCTATGGACCAGAAGGGCGTCCTTATAAACCTTTCCGAGAGAATCGTGTCGTCTACCGCCGCGTGCATTTCGAGGCCAGGAAAAGTGCCGTCGAAAGGGGTGGGCCTCAGATCCTTCAGTCCGGTGGCCGTCGATCCGATGAAAACAACGCGCCCCGCCAGAGCATCCGCAGACACATCTCCCCTCAACACGTCGACCGCGCTGAAAACCGGGTATGTCCCTCCGACGCCCCTGAATGCAACCGGCATTGTGCCGCCGCTTGACACAGGCACATCTATCCCCGCGACCCTGACCGAAACCGGGCCATCCTCCGTAATATACACCGAGACGCTTTTTTCCCCCGCGCCCAGCGCCAGAGCTGCGAGCGCCAGCGAGGTTATCGGCACGTCCTTCCACGCCATGAACAGCGGAACCCTCCTGAACACTCCGTCATCGTCGCCGTCGGCGTTCATCAGGGCTATTGCCGAAGCTGCGTCCGCCAAGGTTGGTATCGGCATCAGTATGCCGTCATTGCGCGGCAGATAGTCGGCCAGACGAGATGCTCCCGGCGCTCTGTGCGCGTTTATGGTGAGCGGCTTAGGAGGCGACTCCGGCGGTCTGGCGCCCTCCTGTGCGGAAAGCACCTGCGCAGACATGACGACCGGGAGCTGCTCCATTATGGACGCGAGGTAGGCGTCATTGTTCATCAGTTCCGGAGGAAGCCCCTGAATATCCGGCTCGACCCCGAACTCGTCCTTCAATTGTCTGGACCACAGTTCGGGAGAAGTCCTGTCCGGCTCCGTCATGAGAATATCAATCCCCATGGAGGCCACGCCATAGTTATTCAGCGCTATCAGGAGCTCGGCCAGGCGGTACCTTGGCCACGGCCACTGGCCCAGATCATTTATACTGCGCTCGTCGATATCCACCAGAGCCGGAACTTGGGATGGCTCACCCCCGCCCATAGATCGCAGGAAGATGTCGTAAATCTCGTTGTCGACGCGACTCAGGAAGGAAATGCGCGCAATCATCAGCAAGCACACTACCAAGAGACAGATCAGGCCGGCCAGCACCGTCCAGCTCGTCTTTTTGCTTCCCATCCAAAGTCTGCGAATCCTATCCGTGATACGCATCATATCGCGATCGCGAGATCCCACGCTCCGGGAACTGTCTTCAGTTTTCCTTCAGAATCATGTCTATTACTATAGCGGACGCGATAATGGCCTTGCGTTTTACGATGTCAGTGAGTTCCGGTCTGATTGAAACCACGTATTTATCCGCTGTGGTGAATAATTCCTTTGCCACGCCAGCCCACTTTTTCGTGATAACTCCCATTTCGACATCTTTATCGTCGGTGATGTGAAAATTCCAGGCCTTCCAGTCGCCAAGAATTTTGCCTATTTGCGCTCCGGCAGTATTGAATATCCTGAACTCAGCCTTCAAAAATTTGAATTTTTGATTGATATTCGCTATAGGCTTGCCATTTCCATCGAGGATGGAGATCTTGCTCATAAAAAAACTCCATCCCCTTCGCAAAGAGACCAGGTTTTTCCCGTTCATATCGGAGATATCGAGATGCATGGGAAACATCCCTTTGTGCAGTAATAAACTCAAGAGCTTATAACCGGTGGACATCTTCTGCTGGACTATGCCTATTTGATTTCCCTCTTCGCCGAGGATTTTATAAGAGTTTGTAAATTTCAGGACAGCGACTTTTTCATCGATAAAGAAGGTATTGCGCTCAAAAAAATCAGCCATTGACACCAAATCTCCTTTTCCCAAACGCGCCCGATATTCGCGAATATCTTTTGTCCGCCAATTCGAGAGGGCTGGTTTAATGTTAGATGCATAGGGGATTATAACATGTTTTGCGTTTTGTACCTTTTCCTAAAAAGCACGAGATTATACCTCCTGCCGATTTTCGGGAGCGATACCAGAAGGGGAGAAATCGAATCATACTCGCATTCCGAGCATCCTAATCTCTTTCGGGCGCTATAACCTGACTTTGGCAGTTAATGAAGGAAATAAAGGGTGTAAAACATTGCAACGCAACAATTTATGCAGTTTCAAGATTGATTAAAAGTTGTAGTGAATAAGCCCTTTCTAGCGTTAC
>JAISLO010000222.1 GCA_031290815.1 Synergistaceae bacterium
CGAAATACCCCTGGTTCTCGTCGTAAATGTACAGCCCGGCGTATGTGGAAAAGTCGGGGTGCCAGCGGAAGGCGTCGCGCCATATCTCCTTGATGTCCACGGTGACCAGTTCGCCGGTCTCTCGGCTGATCGCGTTGAAGTGCTCCTGCGAATGCTTCATGACCTTGAACGAGTTCGAGCCCTCGGGCCGCAGGAAGGGGTTTGTGAGCGAATAGGTGCGGGCATAGCCCCTCTTGGTGCTCATGGTGCCAAGGCCGAACACCATGCGCACCAGACCGTCCTCGCGCTTGATTCTGTTTGTCCAGCGGCGGCTGTTGTAGGAGAATCCCACCCCGGCGGTCGTCGGATAGTAGAGATCACCCCGCCACCTCCCAGACACGACCATTATGATAATACCCATCATGTCCGGGCCAAGATCGTGTTTTACCCTGTAATTCACCGCGCCTGGGAAATAGGTTCTCGCGTAGATCCTCTTTATCTGCCTCTCGACGGCCCTCACCCTGGCCTCCAGGGACTCGCCGGAGTTGATGACGAAGGTCGACATGTATTTTCCAGCGAACGAGTACTTGAGCGAGTCCTCCAGCAGGGAACTGCTCCTGATGGCGATTGGCTCCCTCGTCTCGGCGAGGAACATCGAAAGCGATCTTGTCACATAGTCAGGCAGATCCGCCGCCATGAAGGCATCCTCTAGATCATCCTCAGATCTGTCCCCATGCGCGTCATCGAGTCCTGGGATCCTCGACGTGAATTCTTTGAAGACATCCGTCCCGATATATCTCGACCTGGGCAGTACAACGGCCCTGAGGGCGTCGTCGTTCGAGTCGCGCAGAACCCGGATGGCGTACAGAAGCGAACGTCCCTTGCCCCCTACGGATCCTCCTCCGATTATGAGCGGCGCGAACTCCGGATCTGTGGAAGGGTTCCACGAGAAATACCTTTTGCGCACTTCCTCAGTCGATATCATCGCTGTCCTCCTCGATACTCGGCGACATGACACGAGCGTTCCACGCATCCTTGTGATTGCAGTTCATGAGGGCATGCAACACGCTGCCCTGGATGTCGCGCGCGTTCGTCCCGGCGTCGAGCGCCAGTTCGGCGATCATTGACTTCATCAGGGCTCGCTTGGATCCTCCCGCATACCCGCACTTGAAATCTACGATCGGCAGCCCAAGCTTCCTCGATTCATCCGCTATATGCCGTTCCGAGACGTAAACCAAGGGCCTTATCACCCTGACGCCGCTCCTGCTCATGAGCATGTGCGGGCTGAAACAGGAAAATCTGCCCGAGTAAATGACGTTCATCAACACTGTCTCAGCGACGTCGTCGCGATGGTGTCCGAGGGCTATCACGTTGCACCCGAGTTCGCGGGCGCACGAGGCGAGGATTCCCCTCCTTATGTTGGAGCATAGGCTGCACGGAGACTTTTCAGCGGAACTGTCGAGTATGTTGAAAATGGGATATCTGACTACTTTGATCCTGATGCCGAGATCATCGGCAAAATCGACGAGCTTCGATGTGTCTGTGCCGTCGCCGGTGGGGTCTATGGTGAGAGCGCTCACTTCAAACCGAACGGGACTCTTGGAACGCAGCCTGCGGAGCGCGTAGAGCAGCACACCGCTGTCCTTCCCCCCGGAAAGTCCCACCAGTACCTCGTCCCCATAACGTATCATCGAAAAATCCGATACGGCGCGTCCTATACCGCTCGATATCTTTCTGCCGAGCGGAAACCCATCAATCCATGATCGCAAAGATATTTCGCCCCCAGATAGCGGAACTCCCCCATGCCGGCACGTTTTCGGTCATTGCTTCATTATATCATTATGACATATCAAAGGTTCAGAAACAACATGATTCGCTAGGCAAAACTGCTGATCGGACGAAACGCCGGCTTAACTCTTTAGAAATTTTGGACTCCGATGCTGTCGTTTTCAAAATCATGATCGGCTCGTCGCGGTCTCGTTCGGCGGCGGTCACGGCAGACGGCGGACCTCAGGCGTCAGATTCCCGCAGTCCGCCGTCTGAAACAGCGTTTTATCGTCGCGGATTCTCAGTTTAAAACGGCAGAGCGCCCTTTGGGCGATTCATACCGATTTGAAATCAGCCGCGCACTAAACGTCCGATTGAAATCGAATCGGCATCAATCAGCGTTCTTCACCTGAAAATATCGCGCGGCTGGCGCTTAACAGACATTCCTCATCTTCTTCGCGTGAAGCGCGATGCGTTTGTTGGCGAGCACAGTCGATAGGTCCGCGTCGTCGATCGGGGTCATGTTGGAGATGTCCTTCGCCATGTTGAACACGAACTTGGCGGCGGCCTTTACGGACTCGGCCGCATCGTCTGGCAGCCTGTCAACGCCGCCCTTCTCCGTCTCCCTCGATCTGACGAACGTCAGGCGGTCAACAAGGCGCTTGTACAGCTGTGCCACATATTTTTCGTCAAACGTAATCGGGAACTCCGGCAGATTGACTACCTCCATGCCGGGTATTCCCCCGAAGGACTCGAATTTTGCAGTGCCCTCGACGATGCTCTCCAGCAGGAAGAGCGTTGTCTCCTTGGGTATTTTCTTGCCAATGAAGTCCCCCGTGTTGAGGATGAAACACTCCACCCCATCCTCTATCAGCTTCTTGAACCGCTCGTAGTCCATGGAGAGCGGGTATGTCCTGAACGGGTTCGCGTAGCTCTCTATGACGAGCATGTTTGGGTCGACTCCAGGGGCGAGCCTCTCGGCGGTGGTCCTCTTGGTGGCGAGGGTTGCGCCCATCGTCGCGGCGAGCGACGGGTTTGTGAGGCGCACTATCGGAGGTATCGTCGGGTCCTTCATGAGCCACGCGATAGCGGACAGCGGCTCGTCGATGCGGTCCACCCGGTTCGGCGACCAGAAGCGGGACTTCATGGCGCGCCCGTTGCCGTTCCGAATGTCCTCGGGCACGACTATGAGGCGTCCGGACTCGTCCTGGGTGACGCCGCAGTTCTGGAGCGTGATCAGGAACTTATTGTCCTCGCAGCCGATAGGATAGTCCTGAACCTTGTCGAAATATGCCGGTTCCATGGCGATGGCGTATTTCTTCTCGACGTTCACCGCCAGCGCGTCGTCGTGCAGCACCGTGATGTCATACTTGCCTCCGTGCTTGGCGTGAGTGATGGTCGACTTGCCGGAGCCGGAGAGGCCGAACACCGCGAGCACGTATGACTTCTTTGGGTCCTTCCAGTCTCTGTAACGCTTCAGGCCGCTGTGGCACGCGGCATACCCGTTGCGGGCGGCCGTCCCCCACGCCAGGGTCAGCGTGCCCTTCTTTATCTCACCGAAGTACCTCATGCCGAGGACGGCTGCACAGTTCTGCTCAGGCGAGAAGAGCGCGAGCCCGAGGGGAAAGTCCGGATGCCTCCAGTGCGGATCGCTGAAAATGTAGATGTCGCCGTCGTCGCCGATCTTGCGGGATTTTTCGTAGCGCGCCGAGTACTCCTCGTTGAAGTACTGGAAATTTACCAGCCAGCTCAGCAGGTTGTTCTCAAACCCCTCCGAGACTATGAGGTTTGCCTTTACCATGAAATCCTCGTCCAGGCCGACGACCGCTTCCGCGTGATACAGCGTCCTGTAGCGGGACTCGTAGATTGCCTCGCGGAGAACTGTGGCGAGTTCACCGGTATTTATGCCGGGGGTTCCTATTATACGGCGCGCCGCCGCGCAGCGGCCGAACACGGCCCCGTCGTTGAAGAGCAGGACGTTCGAATTGGCCGGGAGCCCGAGTTCCTCCGCCCTGTGGATTGGCATGCCGGTCAGCTCCACCGTGCCTGGGCTTGCCTTTGCCAGATTGTAGGCGGTTGTAACATCCGGCACCTTTACGACGTTGTTCCCGTAAAATGCTGACTCGATGGTGGTTCGTATCGGGGTCTTCTTGTTCAGCTTCGCAAAGCTCTCTGCATCCTTGTAGCAACCCTGTGTGCTCATTATTTTGCCTCCCTGATTTGTGTGGATGTTCACGGCGGTTCATAGCATCCTGCGCGCGATGCGTCGAGCGCGCGCGTTTCTTGTCTCCATTATAACCTTATCTTTCCCCCGTCAACACGTATTATGCAAGATTTTTTCCGGATACGCAAAACCTCCGATATCGAACGCGATATCTCGGTGGACCTGATATGGAGTATAATCGCCGAAGCAAGTCGGACTCGCACGATTTGTTTTGAGGTGATGTGTGACTGTGATTGGTTATTTTGACGGCGCGTCAAGGGGCAATCCGGGCGAAGCAGGGGCCGGAGCGTGTCTGGTGGATGATACAGGGAAAGTTGTGTGGGAGTGCGCGGAGTATTTGGGCATAAAAACCAACAACGAGGCGGAGTATGCCGCCCTGCTCCGCCTCTTGGCGGAGGCGCGCTCCATGGGGGTCTCCGAACTGGAGGTGCGTGGTGACAGCAAGCTCGTGATCTGTCAGGTAAAACGGGAGTGGAAAATAAACAAGCCCCACCTGCGGAATCTGGCGGAGCGAGCCTGGGAGATGATGAGCGGCATGAAGGTTGATCTGGTATGGACGCCGCGCGAGGGCAACAAGCTCGCCGACGACCTTTCCAACAGAGGAATCGACGAAAAGCGATCCCTTCCGGATGGCCGCTAGTTTCGTTTTTCTCTCCTGTATGACGTACTCGCAACACGTTTTACGCAAAGCCTCAAACCGCAGGTTCATATTCGACGAAACCAAGGCCTTCCTCAAATCATACTTAACCACCCAAAAACAGCCCTCAAATGTTAGACTTCATGTTGTTTGG
>JAISLO010000223.1 GCA_031290815.1 Synergistaceae bacterium
TTCAGAACGGTCAGCCCGGCGGAAATACGTCGGCTGCACGGGAGCGGTATTCACAGTCAGCGTGCTCTGCACCGGCTCGCCGATGTCGCTGTCCGCGTAGGTGGCAGGGTCGTAGGCGACTCCGAAGACGAAGTCCTCAGTGCCCTGGACGTTTGCCCTGTTGTTCCTGAACTCAGCGGTTACAACAGCGCTGATATCCTTCGTTGTGATGGAGGAATTTCCCAAGCGTCCGCTCGTCGGAGCCGAACCGTAGAAGACGTGTATCGCGCCGCCGGAGTACTTTGCTTCATTGCCGTCGAATACGGAATTGCCGGTCACGGTGAGAGAAGCTTTATCTCCGTAGAGCGATATCGCGCCTCCGAGCGGCGCTCTGTTGCCGGTGAAAGTCGAGTCGGAGATATAAATGGTCGCGTAATATCCCAATATCGCTCCGCCGGACGAACACCATTCTTCTTCGGGGGTATTTCCCTCAGCGGAGGTATTTCCCTCGAAGACGCAGTTCTCTATCGTGACGGTCGGCCCGAAGGGAGAACCGTGGGGGCCGGCGTAAAATCCTCCACCTCCGCCCCTCTTGGCGCTTCCGTTCTTGATGGTGGAGTTTCTGATAGTGATCTCGGCTCTGTTCTCGAAAAACATGCCGCCGCCCAGCTTGAGCTCGTATGCCGCGCCGTCCACTGTCACGTTCTGGATCACTATCCCGCCCAGGGGATCGGCCGTTTCCACTCTGATTCCTTCCACATGGAAGGATGGGTATCCGTGGGATGCGATCGTGTGACCATTGCCTTCGATCGTCACGTTCGGCCTGGAGATCGTAAGCGTTGCCCCCGTGTCCTCGTCGGACGTCTTGCCCAGGGCGCTTCCGAGGTCGTTTACGTCGAGATCGGCCGAGAGCTCGATGAGTATTTCGTCATCCTCGTATCGTTCGTAGTCCGCTCCGTCTGGGTTGATGCTCTTCAAGATACCGTGCAGTTCCGTGTAGGTTCCCGCGGTAAACTTTTGCTCTCGGGCATTGCCCGCGTCGCAGGTAAAAAGAAGCGCCGTCATGACGGCTAAAATCCCGATCATCTTATAACCATTGCTGTATTTCATTTGTTTTCCTCCTCTAACTGATATTTTGCCAAAAACACTCCCTGCGCCAAGCTAAACCTCATGGGCCTCTGGTCTTCGTCGGCGATGGTCCACGGATTCGCGCCGAGGGACGATGATTGCGCCGCGCGGAAGATTTTGCCCGGGAACTCCTCATTGTTCCGCCTCGCCTTCGCGCCTGCCGCTCATATCTCTCCCGAGTTTGGATAGCCTCATATATCCGGGAGTGGCCATCTTGGATCCATCCTCCATCACCCACACAGCCTCGGCTTTGTGTTTGGCGACGAGGGCGCGCGCCTCCTCCAGCGGCATGATAAAGGCAGCGGTGGAGAGGATATCGGCCGCGGCTGAATCAGGGTGAAGCACCGTTACGGATTGCACGCCTCCGGCGGGGTACAGCGTTTTGGGGTCTATGATGTGATGATAGCGGACGCCGCTCGACATGAAATAACGCTGGTCGTTTCCGCTGGTGACAGCAGCCCCGCCTGAGAGGTACAGCACGTCGAGCAGCTTGGACGATTCATCCCCATTGGACGCGCGCACGCCTATGTTCCAAGCGTCGCGTCCGTCCATCGGAGCGCCTATGACCGCCACGTTTCCTCCAACATTGATCAGGCCGGATCTGAGTCCCGAGTCTAGGACCAGATCGACCGCCCGCTGCACGGCGTAACCCTTGGCGATCGCCCCCACGTCGAGGCGCATGTCCGGGTGGCGCAGGAAAACAGTGGACCGCTCGCGGTCAACTTCGATGTCCGCTGTGTTCGTATGGACCGCGGCGGCGCTCAGCTCCGCGTATGTCGGGATCCGCACGCCTCCATCCCCATCGAGAGCCCTTTCGCGTGTATCGTGCCAGATGGAGAGCACCGGCCCAAGCGCGACGTTCACCGCCCCACCGGTATCGTCATACGCCGTTTTCGCAAGTTCTATGAGGTCGAGTATCGAGCTATCGACCTTCACAGGGACTCTCCCGGCCGATTCGTTGACCGTCCGGACGTTCGCCAGCCCGTCGTATTCGTTGTATATATCGAATAACCTGTGCAGGCGTTCCAGCTCGCCGCGCACTACTCCGGCGCATCGGTCAAATTCCCGCTGGTCTTCCGTGAACGCCGTGAATGAGACTATGGTGTCGAAGACGCCGAAGAACTCGACGGAAAATTTGCGCGGCGCGGCGTCCCCCCTGATCATCCTGCCGAGCAGGAGGGAGAGGATTGCGACTAGAACCGCAGTTGTCATCAAGTTCCAAAAACGGCGGCCGCTCCGGGTCGAGGGTGTTTTTCGAGTCTCGCCAGCCATGATTAGCAGCAAGCGGCCGCTGGGCCGAGGTACATTTGATAAAACTTTAATAATTTCATGAATATGCCTGAACCTCCTTGAAAATTACGCGATATACAATGTCATATCGTAAAGCACTAAGATATAAATAATGAAAACAGATCACAGGCGCGACGTATGAGCATGGCACTCCCGTTATTGTTAGTGGTATAAAACCACTAGGATATTATAATATTTAACGGCGTGTGTCAAGGAATTGGCTGACCCTCGATTGGCTCGGGAAATTATACCGAGGGCTCATCTCCCCACTAAAAAACTGCGGCCGGAGGAATTTCGCTATCATGTGTTTTCGCCGTTGAAGTCGGGGTATAATACGATCATGTGGCAGAGGCCGAAAAGCGAATCGCCGGGCTCACGGGCCTTCGGCAAGAGAGAGAAACAATCCGCCGTCCTCGGACGGGGGGCGCTAACATGCCGCTTCTGGTAGTCCCGACCCCCGTCGGCAACCTGGAGGACATGACGTTGCGCGGCCTGCGCGCGCTTAGGGAGGCGGACGTAATAGCGTGCGAGGACACGCGGCGCACACTAAAGCTGCTCAATCACTTCGGCGTACGCAAGCCGCTGATCTCCTGTCATCGCCACAACGAGCGGGCAAGGATAGATGACCTGATGTCCAGGCTCGAACTGGGTGAGAACGTGGCTCTGGTGTCCGACGCCGGGACGCCGGGCATCTCTGACCCAGGAGTCGAGGTGATACGGGCCGCGATTGACAGGGGATTGCCGGTTGACGTCCTCCCCGGGCCGAACGCCCTGCTTCCAGCGCTTCTCCTTTCTGGACTGGCCTGCGGCAGGTTTTTCTTCGCGGGATTTATCGACGGCGGGGACTCGGAGAGGCGGGAAATCCTGGCAGGCTTGTCGAAGATTCCAGCGGCGCTTGTGTTCTACGTCGCGCCTCACGGACTCCCCGGCCAGCTCGATCTCTTCGCGTCCGCCCTGGGCGACCGGGACGCCGCTCTGGCGCGCGAGATAAGCAAGGTTCACCAGGAGGTGATTCGCGGGACCCTGGGCGGCATAGCTCTGATGTCGCGCGAGCGGGAGATACGCGGCGAGCTCGTCCTCGTGGTCGCCGGAAGCGATGATGAGGGGGAGGATAGTCCAGGCGAAGCCGAAACGGCCAAGTGGCTCGCCCTGGCGAGGGGAATGCAGGAACTGGGAATTTTCGACAGAGAGATTGCAAATATGCTCTCCGCGAGTTATGGTATACCACGAAACACAATAAAGACTGCATTGCTGAAATTCAAAACAGAAACGGGAGGCAGCGGATGATGACCGGAAAGAATACTGGCGGGTTTTACCTGACGACGCCGATTTACTACGTCAATGACGTGCCGCACATAGGCCACGCCTATACTACCATCGCCTGCGACGCGCTGGCGAGATGGCACAGGATGCGCGGCGACGTCACGTACTTTCTGACAGGCGTGGACGAGCACGGGCAGAAGGTTCAGCAGGCCGCAGAGCGCAGGGGCATGACGCCCATCGAGCTCTGCGATGAGGTCGTCGTCAACTTCAGAAACCTGTGGGAGGTCCTCGAAATATCGAACGACGACTTTATCCGGACCACGGAGGACCGCCACATCGAGGTGGTGCAGCATTTTTTCAAGACATTGGAGGAGAAAGGGGACATCTACAAGGGAACCTACGAGGGGTGGTATTGCGTGCCGTGCGAGACCTACGTGCCAGACGGGCAGATAGGCGACGGCAACATCTGCCCGGACTGCAAGAGGCCGCTCACGAGGATGTCCGAGGAGAGCTACTTCTTCCGCCTGTCCAAGTATCAGGACGATCTCATAAAGCATTACGAACTGCACCAGGACGCCATAATGCCCAAGGCGCGCTACAACGAGGTCATGAGCTTCATCAGAAGCGGACTCCAGGACCTCTCCATATCGCGGACAACTTTAAAGTGGGGCATCCCAGTGCCCGGTGACGAGCGGCACGTCGTCTACGTCTGGCTCGACGCTCTCATAAATTATATTTCCGCCGTCAATTATCCAGTTCCAGGCAAGGCGTGGGAGACGCACTGGCCCAACGTGCGCCACATGGTCGGCAAGGACATAATACGGTTCCACTCCGTCATCTGGCCGGCCATACTCATGGCTATGGGCTTGAACGTGCCTGTCCGGGTCTTCGCGCATGGGTGGTGGACGGTCGAGGGCGAAAAGATGTCGAAGTCCAAGGGCAACGTGGTCGATCCGTTCGAGATGGCCGCCTTATACGGCAAGGACGCGTTTCGATACTTCCTGCTGCGCGAGGTGCCGTTCGGCAACGACGGCGACTTCTCCGAGCTGGGCATGGTGCAGAGGATAAACTCCGATCTCGCCAACGACCTGGGCAACCTGCTCAACAGGACCCTCCAGATGATAGAGAAGTACAGGGACGGCCGAATACCGGGCGACTGTTCGCTGAACTGCATGAACGAGACGGACGAAGCTCTGCGCAGGCTGGCGGAGAAGACCCTCGACGACATGGACCGGGAGATGGACGGCTTCGCCATAGATTCGTCGCTCAAGACGCTGATGGCGCTGATCCGCGCCGGCAACAAGTACATAGACGAGACGCAGCCGTGGAAGCTCGGGAGCGACGGCTCGGGCGAGCGGCTTGACGCGGTGCTGCGCACCCTGTGGGAGGTGCTTCGCCTGTCTGCGATCCTCGCGTATCCATACATGCCGTCCACAGCCGCCAGGATGTGGGCCCAGCTGGGACTGTCAGGCCGCGTGTCAGAAGCGAGACACTCCAGCTGGCAGTGGGGGAAGACGAGCGGCGAAATAAAGGTGAACAGGGGCGACGTGCTCTTCCCCAGGATAGACGTGGCTGTTTGGAGAAAGGAAAAAGCCGCCCGCGATGCCGCCAAGAAGGAGGCGGCCTCTGTCGAGGGGCAGGTCACAGAGCGCGGGGGGGCCGATCAGATATCGATCGAGGACTTTAAGAAGCTGGATATCCGAGTGGCCCGGATCGAGGCCGTCGATGCAATCGAAAAGGCCGACAAGCTCTACAAGCTCCATCTCGACCTGGGGTTCGAGCGCCGCACGATAGTGTCGGGCATAAGGGAGTTCTACAAACCCGAGGAGCTTATCGGCAAAAAGATTCTCGTCCTTTGCAATCTGAAGCCCGCGAAGTTCAGGGGAATCGAGAGCCAGGGGATGCTGCTGGCCGCCGAGACGACCCTGGATGGACGCGAGCTGATATCGCTGGCCGTGGTGGACGACGACTTTCCAGCCGGCTCGCCGGTGCATTGACATCTCCTGACATGAGGGACTGCGCTGACGGGGAGGCTTGCGGGATAAGGATATTCGACTCGCACTGTCACCTGGACATGGAGGAATTTCAAGGGGAGATCGGCGGCGTATTGACGAGGGCCAGGGACGCCGGGGTGGTCAGGATCCTCCTTGCGGCGTGCGACGAGATGTCTAGCCGCGAGACGATAAACATCGCGCGCGATTTTGCGTCGCATGGAGTCGGGATACTGGCGTCGGCCGGCGTTCACCCGCACGAGGCGTCGAGCGTCGCCTACGGCCTGCCGGAGGAGCTGACCGATCTGTCCGCAAACGAGCGCGTCGCGGCAATCGGCGAGATGGGGCTGGATTTTTTCTACGAGAACTCGCCGAGGGAGATTCAGGCTGAGGTCTTCGAACTGCAGATGGAGTGGGCGGCACGGGAGGGACTTCCAGTGATTATTCACCTCCGCGGCGCACAGGACAGAAGAAACGGAGACGCCTACAGGGACGCCATCCCCATATTGAAGCGGGCCCTCTCGCCCGTGAGCGGGGGCGTGGTCCACTGCTTCTCCGGCGACAGAAACGATGCCGCAGCCGCGCTCGACATGGGACTTTACATCTCGTTCGCCGGTCCGGTGACATACCCCAAGGCCGCCGAACTGCGCGATGTCGCCGGATATGTTCCGCTGGACAGAATCCTCTGTGAGACGGACGCGCCCTACCTTGCTCCCCAGAGCAGAAGGGGCCGGAGAAACGAGCCCGCTCTCGTGCGCGAGGTCTACGAAAAAATAGCATCCATCAGGAATGTCCCGTTGCACGATTTTGCGGAGGCTGTATGGGAGAACGGAAACAGATTGTTTGGAAAGGACTTATAGATGCGTGTTCTATGAAATCCGGCGGCTTGGACGACATACTGTACGGAGCCTTGAAGATGCGTCAGCCCGAGGAGGGGACCGGGCCGCGCGTGAACGTGGACACCGTGCTTCTGGCCGACTACGCGAGGTTCGCTGAGAGCTCTAAGGTCATGGAGATGGGGTGCGCCCACGGCGCCATAAGCTTGATATTGGCCAAGCGAATGCTCGCCTCCGCGAGACCGGGGAAGTTCCAGCCCATCGAAGGCATAGACATAAACCCCGAGCTCGTCGGAATGGCGAGGGAGAACGCCGTGCTGAACGGTCTCTGGGACCGTGTTTCGTTCGATGCCGTCGATCTCCGTGAACACAGGTCGCGATATCGGGCTGGGACGTACGACGCAGTGATAATGAACCCGCCGTATGATGAGCCTGGCAAGAGCAGGCGCAGCGCGAACGAATCCGTCTCGGCCGCGATGCACGGTGATCTCTGCACTCTCAGGGATGTCGCCGCCGCCGCCAAATACCTCCTGCGGAACGGGGGGAGCCTCTTCCTCGTCATAAGGGCGAAGAGGCTGGGAGAACTGGCTTTCATCCTGCACGAGCACAACGTGAAGGTCAAAAGGATCCGCGCCGTTCACCCCAAACCGGACAGGGAAGCGTCGGTAGTGCTGGTGAAAGCCGTCCGGGCATCGGGCGACGGGGTGATTGTCGAGCCGCCGATGTTCATCTACGGCGAGGACGGAGAGTATACGGAGCGGCTGCTTGCGGCGTACAGGATCTGACGCGGCGTCGAAACACGCATACTCCAATAGAGGATTGATCGGATGTTCGAATTCAAGATAATAGCGGAATGCCGCCAGACCGGAGCGAGGGCGGGGGAACTCGCCACGCCGCACGGGGTCGTTGAGACGCCGATTTTTATGCCGGTCGGAACGCAGGCGGCGGTAAAGGCGATGTCCCCAAGGGAACTGGAGGAGATAGGCGCTGGGATGATACTGGGCAACACATATCACCTGCATCTGCGCCCAGGGGCCGAGATAATCAGGGACGCCGGAGGGCTTCACCGTTTCATGGGCTGGCGTCGCCCGATACTGACCGACAGCGGCGGGTTTCAGGTTTTCTCCCTGTCCTCCCTCCGAAAAGTCACCGACGAGGGGGTGGAGTTTCGCTCTCACATCGACGGGAGCGGGTACTTCATGACGCCGGAGACGTCCATAGACATCCAGCGCGACCTGGGCGGCGATATAGCAATGTGTTTCGACGAGTGTGTCTCACTGCCGGCCGACGAGGATGCGTCGCGCTCTGCTGTGGAGCGGACGTTGAAGTGGGCGAAGCGGTGCGCGGCGCGACATTCCGGAGGCGGGCAGGCCCTCTTCGGAATAGTTCAGGGAGCTCTGTTCGAGGACCAGAGAGTCGAGTGCTCCCGCCGTCTCATCGATCTCGATTTTCCAGGGTACGCCATAGGCGGTCTTTCCGTTGGCGAGAGCCACGACGAGATGTACAGAATATTGGACGTTCTGGATCCGGTTCTGCCGCGCGGCAAACCGCGCTACCTCATGGGCGTGGGGCTCCCTGAAAACCTCGTCGAATCCACGGCGAGGGGAGTCGACATGTTCGACTGCGTGCTGCCCACGAGGAACGGGCGCAACGGCAGTCTGCTCACGCCCTCGGGCAGGATGAACATCAAAAACGCCGAGTACAAGAGTGATTTCTCCCCGATAGTCGAGGGCTGCGGCTGCTACGCCTGTCAGAATTTTACCAGGGCTTACGTCAGGCATCTCTACATGGCCGGAGAAATACTCGCCGCCAGGCTGTGCAGCCTGCACAACCTGTACTTTCTGGTAAATCTGATGAAGGAGGCCAGAAGGGCGATAATAGACGGCAAATTTCAAGAGTTCCGAAAGAGGACGCGGGACGCCCTGGCGTTATCATGACGATAGTTCGCCCTGCGAGCGGGACGATAAGAGAAGCGGCGGGGATTTTGAGATCGGGAGGGCTCGTCGCCTTCCCGACCGAGACTGTGTACGGACTTGGGGCGAACGCGCTGGACCCCGGCGCGGTGGGAAAGATCTTCGAGGCTAAGGGCAGGCCGCAGGATAACCCCCTCATCCTGCACATATCCGATATTGAAGAGGCCGCAAGGCTGGCTGAGACAAACAGGACGGCGGAATCACTCATGGTGAGGTTCTGGCCGGGACCTCTGACCGTGGTGCTTCGCTCTCGCGACGTGGTCCCCTCCGTTACGAGGGCAGGCCTCGAAACGGTCGCCCTGCGGATGCCCGACAACGATATCGCGCTGGAGCTCATAAGGGAGGCCGGTGTGCCGGTCGCCGCCCCGTCGGCGAACAGAAGCGGAAGACCCAGCCCCACGACCGCCGCCGCGGTCCAAAACGACCTCGGGAATTTTGTCGATATGATAATAGACGGCGGTCCGGCTTCGATAGGGGTCGAGTCCACAGTGATCGACGTCACCGGAGGCGCGGTGACAATACTTCGCCCTGGCGGAGTGACGCGGGAGATGCTGTCGTCTGTGACAGAGGTCTCGCCCTGCGCCGGGGACGAGATAAAACGCAGGTCCCCTGGTACAAGGCACAGACACTATGCTCCGAATATACCGCTGATTTTATGGAGGAGCGGGGACGCGCCTTCAGTGGTTTGCGGCGTCAAGTGGTGCTATATGGGGATAACCCCTCCGCCTCCGGGCGCATTTAAGACGGCGATGTTCCGCTCGATGGACGAATACGCGCACTGCTTGTTCTCGGCGCTTCGAGATCTCGAATCCACGGGAGCATCCGCAATATTGGCGGAGCTTCCAGAGGACTCCGGACTCGGCTCCGCCGTGAGAAACAGGCTTATGCGCGCCGCCGGCGCGTAATAAAAAAAAGAGGAGGACCTGCGTTTACTTTTTCGGGCCGCGCTTTTGCGGCTGCTTCTCCTCGATTGGTGCTATAGAGGCCAACAGCTTGTTCTTTCTGCCCCGCCTCGCCCCTTCCGCGTTTTGGTAAGCCTGGATATAACCGCCGTCGGTCATGATGCTTTTCATATCCTTGTCATCTCTCAACCTGTCAAATACTTCCTTCCATACCCCCTTTTCCGTCCAGCGCCTGAATCTGGAATACACGCTGTTCCACGATCCATACTCCGCCGGCAGGCTCCTCCATGGAGAACCGGTGTGAAGCACCCACAGGACGGCGTTTATCATAGTCCTGTTGTCCTTTGCGGGACGCCCTCTCCTTTTGCTGCCGCGTTCGGGAGGAAGGATGTCTTTTATGCGCTTCCACGACTCCTCTGAAATTTTATGCTTGATCATCGTATAACACCAGCATAGTCATCGACCTCTTTCTAGGCTTCCGGCATTAAATCAGCCCTTCTCATATTCCCAGCGCATCAGATGGCTCTTTGTAGATGTTTTGCATTCCAAATGTGTCCGCGACAGCCTTGACAGTCAGAGCGCCCTTGTGTATGGACAACCCCTGTCTGATTGCCGCGTCGTCTTTGCATGCGCCGGCCAGTCCCTTTCCAGCCAGGCTCAATCCATATTTTATGGTGGCGTTTGACAGCGCGACGGTCGACGTTCTAGCGTACGCTCCCGGCATGTTGGCGACGCAGTAGTGGACTACGCCCTCCTCCACGAATACTGGGTCGTCGTGCGAGGTCGGGCGGGAGGTCTCAGCTATTCCGCCCTGATCGATGGCGACGTCGACGAAGACCGAACCCTGCCTCATCGACTTCAGATGCTCCCTCGTGACGAGCTTGGGCGCTTTTGCCCCTCCTGGCAGGAGGACAGCCCCTATTACTAGGTCCGACTTAGCTGTCTCCGCCGATATGGCGGTCGAATCGCTGTAAAGCGTGACGCAATTTGAAGGCATCACCTCAGAGAGGTACGCCAGACGGGTGTGGCTGACGTCGGCTATGGTCACCCTGGCTCCGAGCCCCGAGGCAATTCTGGCCGCGTTGACGCCCACGGTTCCTCCCCCGATAACAAGCACGTCCGCCGGGGCGACTCCTGGGACGCCCATCGGAAGGATGCCGCTTCCGCCAAATGTCCTGCCAAGATAGTACGAGCCCATGATGACAGACATGCGCCCCGCCACCTCGCTCATGGGCTGGAGGAGCGGCAGGCCCCACGATTCCCTGACCAGCTCGTACGCGACGCAGCTCGCGCCGGATTTGAGACACGCCTCTGTCAGCTCCTTGTCCGCGGCGAAATGGAAGTAGGTATAAACTATCTGAGAATCCCTGAGAAATTTATACTCATCCTGGAGGGGTTCCTTGACCTTGATCAGCATCTCGGCTTTGCTCCAGACCTCGCTCGCGCGGCCGAGTATCCTCGCTCCCGCAGACTTGTATTCACCGTCTGGGAACCCGGCGTTTTTCCCTGCGTCACGCTCGACGAACACCTCATGGCCTGCTTTCACGTATGTCGCGACGGCAGATGGAGTCAATCCGACTCGATACTCGCGGTTCTTTATTTCCTTTGGACAACCTATTCTCATTGCCGCTACCCCCTAGGTAAATGACACTTTGCGAGACGCCGGCCGCTATCGAAGGGTAAAGATTTCGTTTATCGATATCGGCGGCGTTTCCCCAAACATCCGTCCTCCAAGCATCCGACGAAAATAAGCCTTCTTTGAGAATTTCCTGTCCATGTTCTATGTCATCATTTTAACACAAATAATTTGAGATAGAAATAAAGGTTTGCATAATTCTTCTGATATAATTTTCCTTCAGGATGTGCCGCAGTGAGATGCTATGTGCCGCTTCCGCCGTGCCGGAGGCGTTTGCGGCGGCTGTTTTTCAGCAGATTGTGGGGGTGAAGGCGTAATGGACGCTGGAAGAGGATTGGGCAGCGACGTTCAAAACAGCGTGCCGGCAACTCAGGTCTCGCTGTCACGGGTCGGAGTGACTGGGTTGAAGAGGATCCTCCGCCTTAGGGACGCGGCCGGCAGGAACACGCTCTTCTTCGCCGAGATGAGGCTGTACGCGCGTCTTGACGCCAAACACTCCGGCGTGCACATGTCACGATTCGTAGAGAACATAGAAAACGCGGCGTTGGAGATCGCCTCTGAGCCATTCCAAAACTTCGAGGCGCTGACCGACAGAATCGCTCTGGAGGTTGCCCGCACACAGGGAGCGGCGCGGGCGGAGGTTCACATCCGGGCGCAGTATCCCATGACGAAGATCACTCCGGCGTCCAAGATGAAGGTCGAGAACCTTTGCACGTTTATCGGAGTTTCGGTCAGCGACGGGACAAGAACCCGCAGGGCGTCGGGAGTGGAGGTCGAGGGCCTGACAGTATGCCCGTGCGCCAGGGAGATGGTGGCGGAACATTCGCGGGAGATGCTCGTCAACGCCGGGTACAGCGAACGTCAGGCCGATGAGATAGTGTCGATGCTGCCCCTTGCCTCACACAATCAGAGGGGGACCGGCACTCTCATGATAGGGTCGGACAGCCTGGTCATGGCAGATAAACTCGTCGGGATAGTTGAGGATTCGATGAGCTCTGGGATGTATGCCTTGCTGAAACGTCCCGACGAGCTCCACGTCGTGAGGGAGGGGCACGCGAGGCCGCGCTTTGCGGAGGATGTAGTGAGGGAGATGCTGAGAGGCGTGGCTGAGCGCATTCCAGGCCTTGCCGACGATTCCTTCGTGCTCGCCAGACAGGAGAACATGGAGAGCATCCACTCCCACAACGCGTATGCCGAACGCTGCGGAGTCCTCGGCGACATAAGGGCGGAACTCAGAGGCGGCTCCGGCGTCACGATCACGCCCGTCTCTTTCGAATCATGGCTGGACTCCATGAGTGAGACGTAATACGCATCAAATAAATAGCAGTACACTAAAAGTCGGCGGACTTGAAGCGCGATGGGAGGGAATGAGAATGAAACAATGGGTTTGCTCAAAATGCGGGTAT
>JAISLO010000224.1 GCA_031290815.1 Synergistaceae bacterium
ACGGGATTATTCCTTCAAAGGATCTTGTAGTTCTTTATCTATATTGATCAGCATTTTGATGCGTTTGCCCTGATAATATATATTATGGAATTACTAAAGAGGAAATCAATAAAAAGCAAGAATATATTGCATTATACTGTAAATAGACCCATCAATCCACGAAATACAAAACATCACTCACAACAGGAAAATTCCTTCCTGATGCTTAAGCTGCTGACATTGGATTTATAACCGCAGAGTCAACTCTCTATGCCCATGCGGGCCATCACTCCCTTCTGATAGTAGTGCTTTATCTCCCGCATCTCGGTGACCAGGTCGGCGCGCTCGATCAGCTCATCCGACGCTCCGCGTCCGGTAAGCACCAGTTCGACCATAGGGGGCTTGTCATCTATCAGGGAGATCAAATCGCTAAAGGAGATCAATCCCAGCTTTGCCGCCACGTTTGCCTCGTCGAGGACCACCAGGTCGTACTCGCCGCTTTTCATGGCCGTCCGGATCTCCTCCAGCCCGATCTTCGCCGCCTCCTTGTCCGACTCGGACGGAGGGCCGACGATGAACCGTCCCTCTCCGTACTGCTTGAATGTTATGGATCCGCCCAAATCAGATATTCGTTCGAGCATCTTTATCTCGCTGTACTTCGAACCCTTGATGAGCTGGGCGAAGAGAACCCTCATCCCAGCGCCGAGCGCCCTCAGCGTGAGACCGATGGACGCGGTCGTCTTTCCCTTGCCGTTGCCGGTGTATATCTGGACGTAACCGCGCTCGAACCTGTCCTTCATGCTGTCATAGATTCCTTCACTCACGACAATCAACCCCCTCGTAACGTCTGAAAACGGTAATTCAATGCAGGTAGATCCTGAACGCCTCTATTCCGGTCAGGCTGTCCTCCGTAAGGCCGGATACGTCCGGCAGCTCCTGCCACTCCCCGTCAATCATGCCTACCACCCAGCCGTCGCGCGAGTCGGTAACGTCCACGTCCCCCGGCCTGATCGAGCCCCGGAAGAAAGGAGGCCGCCCCGTCAGGTCCTCGAATTCGATCCCTCTCAGCACTATGTATTGGGACATGCGCCTCGTTTTCTGCATCTCCTTCGAGTATGTATGGCTCAGGGGAACTATCTGAAAACCTCCTATCTCCGACTTGCGGCAGGTGCTTATGCAGATCACGCCAGGGTGATTCGCCCGAACCCTTCCAAGCCCCTGGAACATAGTCCCCTCGAAACGCCCAGTTCCCGTGACCTTGCTCTCGACGACCGCAAATTTGTGATCGCCGTCCGCTCTGTGATATGACGCCGACCCGCCATCACGGTTTTCGATCTCGATGTACTCGATGTCGTCCTCCGGCCTGTACACCCTTATCTCGACGGCTGCAGCGAACTTGAAGAGTTGTATGTTGTTGAAGAGGACCGGCATTCCTGCCCCGTTGATTATATAGACCGGGCTGCCCACATACGGCGAGTAGCGGCCCCACAGGCCGGACCCGCCCACGCCCTCGACCACGAACGACGTGCCGTATCCGGGGGCCACGGCGAAGGTTTGGGATGGTATCAGGCTCATGGTCCTCCCAGCGCCATCCTCAACGGAGATCTGTATATGGTGAGCATTGGCCGCAGTCGCTATGACCTGCCCCCCTATGCCGTACTTGCTGGCCGTGAAACCGGGATGCCTGCTCTTTATAGGCACTGCCTTGATCTTGCCCATGTCTATTTCCCTGCCGTCCGGAAATATCACCTTGGCCTGATCCCCAACGGTCATCGAGAGGCGTATTGTGAACATAAGCCGCTCGGGATCCTCGACGTTGTAAATGGACGATTCGGCGGCCGGCGCAATATTCGGAGCGGCGAACAACACAGCCGCAAAAGCTAAAGAAATACCGACAAACGACGACCGAATCATACGGAAAAAGCCCAGCGCTTTAAAACTCACCTTCACATCAACTGCCTTCGCTCCTATGGATTTTTTGACGTGTCAGCGCTTGCGCTGAACACAACAACATCGCCCGAAAGTTTATGGAAGAATGATCTCACATAATATGTCCCACTCCGTCGCCAAAACATGACAAAAAAAAGCGGCCCTTGAGCGATAGTCATGCTAGAATGGGCGAAACATATCATGTCGTTCGAGCGAATCGCCTGATATTATTATATATCCAATTTGGAGGTATTCGTATGCCAAACGGAATTTCAGCAGGAGAGTCAGGGAATTTCTATCATGAGTAAAGAAGGGGATCGGATATATCTGTCGTCCCCCCACATGGGCGGCAGTGAGATCATGTACGTGAAGGAGGCGTTCGACACCAATTGGGTCGCGCCTCTCGGGCCTCATGTCGAGGCGTTCGAGAGGGAGTGCGCGGCTTATGCGGGAGTGAGGTCGGCGCTCGCCCTATCGTCTGGAACGGCCGCGGCCCTTCTTGCCTCCAGGCTGATCGGGCTCGGCCCGGGGGACGTGTTCTTCTGCTCCTCCCTGACGTTCATAGCGTCGCTGGCGCCCATCGTTCAGGCCGGAGCCGAGCCCATATTCATCGATTCCGAGCCCGAATCGTGGAACATGTCGCCGTCAGCCCTCCGCGCGGCATTCGAGGAGGCCGACGCGAAAGGAGTACGTCCGGCGGCTGTCGTGCTCGTGGACCTGTACGGCCAGCCGTGCGATATGGACGAGCTGATCCCGATCTGCGAGTCGAGAGAAGTCCCGGTCATAGAGGATGCTGCGGAGGCGATGGGCAGCACATACAAGGGAAAACTCGCAGGATCCTTCGGCCGCTTCGCATTTTACTCATTCAACGGAAACAAGATAATAACGACATCCGGCGGCGGAATGCTCCTGTCCGATGACGAGGAGTCCATAGACCGCGCGAGATTCCTCTCGACCCAGGCGAGGGACAAGGCGCCGTGGTATCAGCACTCCGAGCTTGGATACAACTTCAGGTTGAGCAACGTGCTCGCCGGCATAGGGCGCGCGCAGCTCGCCCTGATAGAGCGAAGAATCGAGGAGCGGAGGGCCGTGTATAGGAGATATTACGAAGCCCTTTCGGGAATACCGGGGGTGAATTTCATGCCGGAGCCGCATTGGAGCATGACAAACAGGTGGCTCACGACGCTCACGATTGACCCGAGCGTAACCGGCATCACGAATCTTAGCCTGCTCGACGCCCTGGCTTGGCGCAACATAGAGTCGCGCCCGGTTTGGAAGCCGATGCACCTCCAGCCAGTGTTCGAGGGCGCGAAATATTACCGCCACGGGGACGAGGACGTCTCCGCCAGGCTGTTCGAGAACGGTCTCTGTCTGCCGTCAGGATCAAACCTCACTAGGGCCGATCAGGACAGGGTGATAGAGACGCTGTCAGGCATGCTGCGCCGCTGACATGTTCTATCTCGCGGTGAAGAGGGCCATGGATATCGCGGGCGGAATCGCCGGCCTGATCATCCTCTCGCCGGTGATGCTGTGGGCGGCGCTGCGGATCAGGCGTGAGATGTCGCCTCCGGCCATCTTCTCCCAGACCAGGGCGGGCCTGCACGGCAGACCGTTCAGGCTCTACAAGTTCAGGACGATGACCGACGGCAGGGACGCGGATGGCCGTCTGCTTCCCGACGCCGAGCGCATAACAGACCTCGGGGGCCTGCTGCGATCCACCAGCATAGACGAGCTTCCCCAGCTCTGGAACGTCGTGCGCGGCGACATGAGCCTCGTGGGGCCTAGGCCGCTGCTTATGGAGTATGTACCGCTGTACAGCGAGGATCAGCGGAGACGCCTCTGCGTGAAGCCTGGCATAACGGGATGGGCACAGATAAACGGGCGCAACGCGATATCATGGCCGGATAAGTTCGCCCTGGACTTGTGGTATGTCGATAACAGGAGCATCCTGCTGGATATAAAGATAATGCTGCTGACGGTGAAAAAAATCATCGGGAGAGATGGCATTTCAGCGGCGGAGGACGCAACCATGCCGCCATACAGAGGGGAGAGATAAAGCCGAACCATGAGTATAGCGTTGATATCAAACGCAACGATAGCGCATGTGGCGATGAAGACGAGCAATCTCACGAAGGATGACGTATACTACCCGCTTGGCAGGAGTTCGTGGCTGTCTGGGCTCGTCGATGACAAGTCAAAGCTGTACCAGTGCGACCCGGACATCATATTCGTCATCTTACACGGGAGGACTCTTTTGAGTGAGGACTCGCTGTCCAGTGCAGAGGCCGCACAGGCTGAGATTTCATCCATCATCGATGTCATCCGCTCGGCGGCGCGCAAGCACGACAGAACTACATTTGTCATATCCACCATTGACCTCCCGCTGACCAAGATGCATCCGCTCGTCTCGCGCAGACCTGAGCCTCAGGCTGAGGCATTCTGGAGACGGTCCATCGAAGAGCTCGATCTCCCCATTCTAGAGCTGTCGGAGATATGCACGACGCTCGGAAGGGAAAGATTTTACAACAACAGGATCTGGTATATGGGATACATGCCGTTTTCCAAGGAGGGCGAGGATGCCTTGGCCGCGGAGATATCTCGAATATGGAGGGCATATAGAACTCCGCGCCGCCGCTGCATAGCGCTGGGCCTGGACAACATCCTCTGGGGCGGATCGCTGGAAGTTGACGGCATCGACGGAGTTCACCTCGACGTGGGCGGATCGGGATCGCGCTTTTTCGACTTTCAGAAGAGACTGATCGACCTTAAAGAGAGCGGCGTGATGCTGGCAGTGATTTCAAAGAACAATCTGAAGGCAGCGTTGAAGTGTATCAACAACCACCCCGGAATGCTGCTTCGAGAGGGTGATTTCGCCGCGATAAGGTCAAATTCTGAGCCCAAACCGGCCAACCTCGAATCGATAGCGGAAGAGCTCGGAATCGGGACTGACTCGTTCGTCTTCATAGACGGCGATCCGGCAGAGAGGGAGGAGATGGAGACGTCTAAACCGGAAGTGGTGGTGCCGATACCTCCGGAGGATTCCTCTCAGATGGAAACGTTCATGGTCGGAGTATCGAGACAGTATTTTCTGAGGACGAAACGCGAGGAGCCTTGATGATGGGCAAACCAGACGGCGTCAGGCCGAGTTTGTTGATTGCAACTACCGTGCCCGACACGATAAAAGCGTTTCTCCTGCCATACGCGGATCATTTCAGGAGCTCCGGCTGGAGGGTGGAGGCCATGTCCAGCGCCATCTCGGCGAGGGAGGATCTGGCCGCTCACTTTGACGCGGTTCACGATGTGGATTGGAGCAGAAACCCGCTCTCCGCCGGAAACCTCATAAGAACGCCGGAGAAAATAAGGGAAACGGTCAAGGCTGGCGAGTATGACATAATACACGTTCACACGCCTGTGGCGTCGTTCGTCACCAGATATGCCATGAGAAAAGTCGAAGCATCCGCGCGTCCCAAGATGGTCTACACCGCCCACGGATTCCACTTCTTCAAGGGGGGGCCGAGATATCGGAACGCGATCTTCAGAAAGCTCGAAAAACTCGCGGGACGATGGACCGATCGTCTGATAGTGATAAACCAGGAGGACTTCTGCGCTGCCACAAAGTACAGGATAACGCCTAAGGAGGCCA
>JAISLO010000225.1 GCA_031290815.1 Synergistaceae bacterium
TAACTAAACTGAGACAACCTGATACTCATTATCCTAAATGACCCTTGTTGCGGTGTTATCCAGTGAGGACCTCGCATTTTACAGAAAAAAATATTTTAAGGAATGAAGGACATACAATCTGCCCCCACTTTAAAATACCAAAAGAAATTATACATGCCTGACGAATGTAGGTTATATGATAAAATGTAAGAATAATTTCTCCGAGTACTGAGGAGGCGTTTTAAGTTTGTTCCACAGCTCGACTGATAATGAGATGGGCGACGAAAATGGGGAGTTTTCATGTTTTGAAAAACATGAGAGGGACGAAAAAGACCTTTTACAGTTCATAAAAGGCCTCAATGAGATTATTATCCTGGTGGATAACGACAGGGAGATCGTTGCGGCGTCTAAACTGGGGACAAAACTGCTCGGTATCGAAGTGGGCTCGAAGGATAGGTCGAAAATCGACGATTATTTCCCAAAGGTTTACATAGACGCTGTCATCGCGCGTTCAAAATATGACGACATAGCTGACAAGGGTCTGAACATTCCGGTCAAGGGTTCAAACGGCAAGGAAATTGTGCTGGATGTCCGATTCAACTGGGTATCGACGAACTGCGGCGACTTGCTCGCCTTGATGTGCCGCGACATAAGTGGTTTTCTCGAGATAATGGAGTACATGACGAACAGGGAGGACCTCTACAGAACGATATTTCACGATTCCCCCATGGGTTTTGTCCATGTCAACAGCGACGGCATTCTCACCGATTGCAACGCGGCTTTTCTCTCAATATTCGGGTTCGAAAGATCCGAAGTCATCGGCGTCTGCCTGGCGGAGGAGAACAATCTGGCGATCTATCCTCGTTTCAAGCTTGGCGCGATGGATGCCGTGATGGGATCGGACTCGAGACACGAGTCGCGTTTCAGCACCTCTGACGGCGCCAGAGAGGGTTGGGTGAGGGTCTCGTTCAGCCCGGTCAAGTCTGAGAAGTTCATCTTTTTCGGAGCCGTTGGAATAGTTGAGGACATAACGGAGAGAAAACTCGCCGATGAGAAGGTCCAGTTCGTCAGCAGTCACGATGTTTTAACCGGCATTCATAACAGACGCGCGTGCGAGGAGGCCCTGATATCCCTGAACAACCCCGATAATCTGCCGCTTGCGCTGATCTATGCCGACCTGAATTGCCTCAAGCTCGCAAACGACGCATTTGGCCATCAAGAGGGAGACATTCTGCTGAAATCGGCATCTGAGATATTGAGAAAAAATTCCGAGTCCAAGGGGCTTGCCTATAGGTGGGGAGGAGACGAGTTCGTAGTTCTCCTGAAAAACACGAGCCGGACGGAAGCCGAAGAGATTTTGAAGAACATGACGAGAATGTGCGATTCGTGGGAAGGGGACGGTTTGATTCGTCCAAGCATGTCGCTCGGGCTCTCCGTAAAAACATTCCAGGAACAGGATCTTGACGGAGTCATGAAGGACGCCGAGGATGCGATGTACGCTCAGAAAATCCGCGAAGGCGGAAGGACGAGGGCTAAAATCCTGGAAGCGCTGGAGGCGCGCATGCATAATTTGGAAGATGCCGCTATTGATAGAAAGTGCCAGCGTATGATAAAATGGGGAGAGTGGGCGATAGAAAAGATCTTTTCCGGCCCCGGTCATGAAGCGTTGAGGCTGCTCTTCCGTTATCATGACATAGGGTTGCTGGCGTGCCCAGAAGAGATACATACAGCTAGCCGCGACCCATCCACATGCAGGGTCGCTACTTTATTGCAGCACGCAGTCGTCGGTTACAGGATCGCGAGGAGCATAGCCGAAATAGCCTATATTGCGGATTCTATACTATATCACCACGAGTGGTGGGACGGAATGGGTTACCCAAGTCAGCTCTCGGGAGATGAAATTCCCTTCTCCTCTCGGATTGTATCGATATTCGATTCGATAGAGGGCATGATCAACTTTGGCTCCGACGGACAGGGGCTTCCTCTGGAAAGTGCCTTGACGGCGATTGAGGCGTGTGCCGGAAAACAGTTTGACCCATCGTTGACGAGGGACATTGTGCATAAACTGAGAGATGATCCTCCGGGGTTTGCGCAAGAGATCTAATGAGAGGTGAAGTTTTTGAATTATTTTGATAGTGCTTCAAATGTTAGCCACAAGTACGATATATCGACTATCAACCGCGCTGTAGAAGCTGTCATGAACGAGGACGATTCGGCAGAGGTCGGGGCTTGGGCGGACAAGGTGCTCGAAAAGGATCCGGGCAACCCAATTGCGCGGTACGTTGCCTGGCAGGCAATCGAAGATGACGACGAATCGGCCGCCAGAATATACATGCTCGAAGAGTCGGTTAAAGCAATGAAGGCGGTTGTTGACAGAAGACCCGATGACATGAGCGAGGATATGCAACTTGTATATGCATCGATGCTCTCCGACCTTGCGTCATATATGTATCTCACAGGCCGCAAGGATGAAGCTATGGAAATTGCTGAGGAATTCAAGAAGTATGACATATTCGGCAATATTCCGGGCAGACTGGTATATTACGCCACGATCATCGAAAAATACGATTTTAACCGCATCATAGAAGAGCTTGAAAACGAAGAGATCGAGGATATGATAAGCGAGTACTGCAGAGCCATCGCCCTCTACGAGTTGGACAAGGGAAATGTTGCGGACGCGTCCAACGCGTTGCTCGACGCGATATCCCTGGCCCCTGACATGATCTTCTACATACTCGGTATGTGGGATGTGGATGACATAGAACCAGAGGGTTTTGATGAGGACGAATTCGACTGCAGCATTGGAGAGCTGGAATTGGTGGCAGTCATCTTGTCCGATCTCTGGTCGGCGGAGGATGACAGGCTCGCGTTCCTGGGACATGTGGCGTTTGCACTCGGTTATTTAACTGACAGGATTACAGACAAAGAAGAGATAGAAATGCTCGAGTCCAGTTACGATGATCTCGATATTTTCTTCATGATGAGTGAGTCTCGCGATAAACTTCGCTCGTGGGGCAAATCAGGCAGAGGGCAGAGCGAGGTCGACGAGGAGGCCATTCAGGTTTTGAGGGAGATGAGCGATGTCGGGCTCTTCCGGGGAATCAACAAAAGTTGAATCTCTTTATCGTGGACGGCATAGCATTTGACTGATAGATACTTAGTAAAAAAATTTTCATGCCAGATTTGGCGGGAAAATTTGAAGGCTGCTTTTCCAGTTTATCTGGGATAGGAAAATAGGCGTCCCAATTTTCTCATAGGCCCGGCTCTGATATTATCCTCAAGATGACGCCGCGAAGCCTTTCCACCTCCGCATCGTTCCTTCCGGCTGTTATGAGGGGCGGCGATATCGACGCCAGTCCGTCCCTCATGTATTTTTCATACATGTTCCTCGCCCTCCCCTTTGGGGCCTTATCTCCCTTCGTGAAGACCACGAGGCGCGGCATGTCCATCGCGTCGAGCCATTTTATCAGCTCCCCGTCGGCATCCAGAGGACCGTGCCTGAAATCTATCAGGTGCATTACAAACGGGATGTTCCTGCCGGCACCGAAATAGTCGTCTACAAGGGCAAACCATTCCCGGCGCTCATCCGAGGCGCGCGCCGCATAGCCGTAGCCCGGAAGATCGACGATGACAAATGAAGCCTCAGAGCTTCCGGGGGTTATCCTGTAAAAATTCAGGCTGCGCGTCTTGCCGGGCTTCGAGCTGACATGAGCGATTTTCTTGTTCGTCCTGTTCAGTAAAAGGTTGATGAGAGTGGACTTTCCAACGTTTGACCTGCCGGTGATCGCGACCTCGGGAAGGAGCGGTTCGGGTAACTGGCGGCTGTTGAAGGCGGTGCAGAAGAGGTCGGCGGTCCAGCCGGTCAATCTTTCTTACCGCCGTCGCCGGCATCCTTCAAGAGTGCCAGGTTGAACACCTCCGACACGCCGGAGACGTAGTGAAACATCATTCCGTCCCTGGCCCACTCTGCGAGTTCGTCCACGTCGACGCCGTTCTCCTTGGGCAGTATCACGGTATTTATGCCGTTGCGCTTCGCTGCCAGGATCTTCTCCCTCACTCCGCCAATGGGAAGTACGGTGCCGCGCAGCGTCACCTCGCCGGTCATAGCTATGTCGGACCGGATAGCTCGGTCCGTCAGGGCTGAGAGCATCGACAGAGCCAGCGTAACGCCGGCGGACGGGCCGTCCTTAGGTATGGCTCCCTCGGGAACATGGACGTGGATGTCCATCTTGTCCCACTCAACGGAGCCGAGGTTGTATTTTGAGGCGCATGAACGGATGTAACCCAACGCCGTTTGAGCTGACTCCTGCATTATGTCGCCGAGGTTGCCAGTGAATAAAACCTTGCCCGAGCCCTTCATCGCGACGGTCTCTATGACGAGCACGTCCCCTCCGGATTCCGTCCAGGCCAGTCCCAGCGCGGCCCCTACTGAGTTCTTGCGCGGGAGGCGCGCGTCGTGGAGTTTGGGCGCGCCGAGGTACTTTTTGACCGAGGTGAGCGGCACCGATACGCTGCGGGGCGGCTTGCTCCCATCCTCGTAATCGTGCACTATCTTTGCCGCGAGCTTTCTGGCGATCTTCGAGAGCTGTCTGTCCAGATCGCGCACCCCGGCCTCCCTCGTGTACTCGGTGATTATCTTTCTTATTACGCGCTCATGGATGGTCACTTTTATCCTGCTGAGACCGTTGTCCTTCAACACCTTAGGCAGAAGGTGGCGTTCGGCTATGTGCATCTTCTCCTCCACGACATAGCCGGGGATCGATATCATCTCCATTCTGTCGAGGAGGGGTTTGGGAATGGTGTGGGTGACGTTCGCCGTGGTGATGAACATGACCTGGCTGAGGTCGTATGGCGCTTCGAGAAAATGATCGGTGAAACTGTTGTTCTGTTCCGGATCGAGCACCTCCAGCAAGGCCGACGATGGGTCGCCCCTGAAGTCCGTCCCGACTTTGTCTATCTCGTCCATCAGCATGACCGGGTTCTTGACGCCGGCTTGTTTGAGCTTCTGTATTATCCGGCCCGGGAGAGAGCCTATGTAAGTCCTCCTGTGCCCGCGAATCTCTGCCTCGTCCCTCATCCCGCCAAGGGAGAAGTTTACGAACTTCCTGTTGAGCGCCCTTGCGATAGACTTGCCCAGCGACGTCTTGCCGACTCCGGGCGGGCCGACGAAGCAGAGCACCTGTCCCCTGCGCGCCTCATTGCGGCTCATGCGCTGCACGGCCAGGAACTCGATTATGCGTTCCTTCACCTCGTCCAGCCCATAGTGGTCCTCGTCCAGGACCTGACGCGCAATGCCGATATCGAGACGGTCCTTGGAGCGTTTTTTCCAGGGCACATCCACCAGCCACTCTATGTAAGTCCTCGACACCGTGGCCTCGGCGGACATCTGAGGCATCTTAGCCAGGCGTTCGAGCTCCGTTATCGCTTTCTTTTCCACGTCCCTGGGCATTTTGGATTTTTTGATCCTGAGCAGGAGGTCGTCGTACTCGTTCGTGGGATCGGGTTGTCCCAGCTCCGCTTGAATGGCCTTGAGTTGTTCCTTGAGATAGTATTCCTTGTTGTTCTTCTCTATCTCCCTGCGCACCTTATCGTGGATGGAGTGCTCCATCTCCAGCAGTTCGGTCTCTCTGATGAGCATTCGAAGCAGCCTGTCCAGCCTCGATTCCGGGTTTATAAGCTCGAGCAGTTCCTGCTTCTCGCTTATCTTGACCTGAATATGGGAGGCGATGATGTCCGCGAAGAGAAACACGTCCTCGACGTTTGCGAGCGAGAACGCTATCTCTATCGGCAGCTTTGGATGCAGGTTGACATACCTCTCGAACTGCTCCAGGACAGCCCTTCGCAACGGCTCGGAACGGCTGGACAGATCATCGTCGAAAGTAACCTGCGTGACATCGGCCGACAGAAAATCGCCGGTCATTATGTACCCGTCAACCCGAGCGCGTGAGTTGCCCTCTATGAGAACCTTCGTGGAGCCGTCGGGTATCCTCACCATCTGCATGACACGGCAGAGCGTGCCCATGGAGTACAGGTCCTCCGGCCTGGGATCCTCCGACGAGTTGTCCCTCTGGGCAACGATCAGCAGCTCCCTGTCGTTTAGGGACGCATCCTCGATTCCGCGCAGAGATCTGGGACGGCCGACGAACAGAGGGGCTATCACCCCCGGGAATATGACCACGTCCCGAACTGGCAATACGGGAACTTGTGACATCAAGCGACCTCCCTGGAATGCCTTTCCATGATTTCCGCCTCTCCCTTGCCGTTGACAAAATCCTCGGTTATCAATATCCTGGATATCTTTGCGGCCTGTGACGGCAGGTTGAACATCAAATCCATCATCAGAGACTCGAGGATGCTTCTGAGTCCGCGCGCGCCCGTCTTCTGCGTCAGCGTCCTCGATGCTATCGCGCTGACGGCGTCATCCGTGAAGGAGAGCTCGACGTCCTCGATCATGAATATCCTCTTGTACTGTTTGATGAGCGCGTTCTTCGGCTCGTTGAGGATTCGGACGAGCGTTCCGTGGTCCAGTCCATCCAGAGCCACTGTGATCGGAAGACGCCCGACGAACTCGGGAATGAAACCGTAAGCCGTCAGATCGGTCGGCTGAATCTCCTTCAAGAGTTCGTAGTTTGCCTGGGAGTTGTTGCTCACGATCTCCCCGCCAAACCCGATGGTCTTCTTGTTGACCCTCCTGGCTATTATCTGCTCAATACCGTCGAAGGCTCCGCCGCAGATGAAGAGTATGTTCTTTGTATCTATCTGGATGAAATCCTGATTGGGGTGCTTGCGCCCGCCCTTGGGCGGAACGTTGGAGACCGTTCCCTCCAGCATTCGGAGCATGGCCTGCTGCACGCCCTCCCCTGAAACGTCCCTCGTTATGGACTGGGACTCCGACTTGCGAGATATCTTGTCGATCTCGTCGACGTAGACTATCCCGTGCTCAGCCGCCTTTGGATCGTATTCCGCCGCTTGAAGGAGGCGAACTAGGATATTCTCGACATCCTCGCCCACGTAGCCCGCCTCAGTCAAGGTCGTGGCATCCGCCATGGCGAACGGGACCTTCAGGAATTTGGCCAAGCTCTGAGCTAGCAGCGTCTTCCCGCACCCGGTCGGACCCAGCAGCAGCACGTTGCTCTTGGGAAGTTCCACGTCGTCATCCGAGCCCTTCGCAAAAGACCTGATGCGCTGGTAGTGGTTGTACACCGCGACCGCCAGCACTTTTTTGGCCCTTTCCTGACCGACGACGTATCTGTCGAGATATTCTTTTATCTCCTCCGGCTTCGGAAGTTTATCCTGAGTGGATGGGAGCGGGACTTTCATAGCATCGGCCTCGTCGCGCATCATCATGTTGCACAGCTGCACGCAGTCGGTGCAGATATACGCGCCGGTGCCCGCTATGAGCTTCGGAACCTCGTCCTGGGTCTTGCCGCAGAACGAGCAGCGAACCTTTCTCCTGCGCCCCTCGCCATTGCCCTCATATGTGAACAAAATCAACCCCCCTGTTCTGCAGTCGAAATAGACTACCTTTTTTCTATTACCTTGTCCACGATTCCATACTCGACGCCCTCGGCCGCCGACATGAAGAAATCCCTGTCTGTGTCCTGCTCGATCTTCTCAAAAGCCTGGCCTGTGTGCCTGGTCAGAATATCGTTTATCACCTTGCGCGTGCGAAGTATCTCCTCGGCCTGTATCTTTATGTCCGTAGCCTGCCCGCGGGCTCCACCGATCGGCTGATGTATCATGATCCTCGCGTTTGGGAGCGCGATGCGCTTTCCCTTGTCCCCGGCGCAGAGAAGCACCGCGGCCATGCTGGCCGCCTGGCCTGTGCATATCGTGGAGACCGAACACTTTATGTACTGCATGGTGTCATATATCGCGAGCCCGGCGGTGACCACGCCTCCTGGGCTGTTTATGTAAAGGAATACGTCCTTTTCGGGATCTTCGCTCTCTAGAAAGAGGAGCTGGGCGATCACCAGATTCGCCATGTTGTCCTCTATCTCCTGGCCGATGAATATTATCCTGTCCTTGAGGAGGCGGCTGTATATATCGTAGGAGCGCTCTCCCCTGCCAGTCTGTTCTACTACTATCGGAACCAGATAAGACGACGGCTCGAATGGTCTTTCCATTATTACTCCGCTCCCTCTTTGTCTTCGGCTGGGCTTTCTCCGCTCACCGCCGGGACATCTGAGCTCTCGCAGTCCGGCACAGTGATCTCCGCGCTCTCGCCATCCGATCCTTCTGTGAGGCCCTCATCGCCAGTCGCCGGAACTTCTGCGGCTTCCGAGGTCTCCTGGGGATCGACCTCCCTCACCTGGACCAGCGAGGCCAGGTGATTCATCGTGTTGCGCGTCCTCACCCTCCTGGCGACCTCCGCAAATTTCTCCTTGTTCTTGCCGAGCGAGTCGGCCAGCGCCTGAGCGTTTACTTTAATTTCGGCGGCCATTCTCATGATCTCCTCGTTCAGGTCGTCGCTTGTAAAGCTGATCTCGTCGCGCTCAGCCAAAAAATCCAGGACCAGGGTGTTGCGGACAATCTCCTCGGCGTTCTTCCTCAGTTTGGCGTCGTATTCGTCCACGCTCAGATTGTTGTTCTTCAAGTATTCCGAGAGGGATTGACCTACATCGCGCAGGAGCCTGCTGTCCTGTTCTTTTCGCATCGAGTTGTACTGACGCTCGATCATGCTCTCCGGGACGTCGATCTCAGCGGCGGCCGCAAGGACTTTTATCGACGACTCGCGGAGGCTTCCCTCGGCGCGCTTCTCGGCGTCATCCTCTATCTGTCTGCGAAGTTCGGCCCTGAATTCGTCCACGGTTTGAAATTTGCCCTCCGACAGTTCCGAGGCCAAGGCGTTATCGGCGTCCGGAACGACCCTCTTGAGGATTTGCAGTATCTCGGTTTTGTACCGTATGGTGGATCCGGCCATGCGGGCGTCCGGGTAATCGTCCTCCAGCCTTATGTCGAATGAGATCTCCTCGGCAAGGGAATGACCTATTATCGAATCAGCGATATCCTTCCTCATGGTCTGAAGGTACAGATTGGTTTTTTTTTCGTGCTCGATTTCCTTCAGATTGCCGTCCTCATCGACGGAGAAGGATGAGTATTCCACCTCGACGAAGTCCTCTTTCGACGCTGGCCTCTCCTCGTCGATCGGGACGAGTTTGGCGTTCGACTCGAGAATTTGATTCATTGCGGCATCCACATCGGCCTCAGTCACCTTGTAGACGATCTTCTCAGCCGTGAGGGACGATATGTCCGGCAGAGTCACCTCCGGACGGACCTCGAATGTGAACTTGATGTCGAGCGGCGCGCCCTCCGCGAAGCTGCCTATCTCTGTTTCCGGATTGGTGATCAGATCTAAGTCGCACTCGGAAATGACCGTTTCCATGGCTTCCTTCGCCATACGTTCGGCGGTCTGTTTGTATATTCCAGGCCTGCCAAAGAAGAGTTCAAGAGTTTTTCTCGGGACATGTCCCGGCCTGAAACCCTTTATCTTGGCCTGTTTCGACAACTCGCGCACGGTCTTGCCGACCGCGGAGTCAACCTCGCCAGCGTCAAAATTGGCCCTTACAACGACGACATTCCGCTCCTGAGAGAGGATCTCCGACTTCAAACGTTACAACTCCTTTCGGATTACCAGCTACACGTCTAACCGGCAAATTGTACCACAGGAGTTATTCTTTTTCAAAAAAATTTGAAATCACCATTTTTGCCCCATTGACAGACGACAAAAAAAAATATATATTGCGCCCAGTTATTATTACCAACTGTTAATAGCAGGATAACATTGCATCTGAGGGCGGGGTGCTGATTTTGCGGTCTGAACTGAAGCTGAAGCGACATAAGCGATTGTTGCGTCTTCTTGGAACGGATCCTCTCATGTCCGATCTCGACCTTGCGAAAGAGTTGGGAGTGAGCGTAGGCACCATCCGATTGGACAGGAGCGTCCTCAACGTCCCAGAGCTGCGCGCGCGAACCAGACAGATGGCGGAGAACGCCTCTTCGAGGCTGACCTCCATGAGACATGAAGAAGTCCTTGGGGAGATAATAGAACTGGAGCCCAACAGCCTGGCTCTCTCAGTTCTTCAGACAAACCGCGAGTATGCCTTCAGGCACACGGACCTGATCGCCGATCACCATATATACACGCAGGCCGCGACGCTCGCGATAGCGGTAATAGAGCGGGACATGGTCGTGGTAGGCGCGGCCAGGGTGAACTTCAAACACTACGCAAGCGTCGGCGACAGGCTGATAGCCCGGGCCAAGGTGGGAACTCACAAGGATGACAAGTACGTAGTGAGCGTTCGCACCAGGGTCGGAAACAGCGAAATATTCGTCGCGCGATTTGTCGTCGTCGCCGCGGAGGGTTCCGCGGGCGAGAATACGGACCAAATCGGCGGCAGCGCAAACAGCGGATAAGGGGGGTGCGCCGATGCTTTTCGCTCTCGACGCAATGGGAGGCGATAATGCGCCGGAAGCCCCGTGCAGGGGCGCGATTCTCGCATGCGGCGAGAATTCCGATATATCGGTGGCGCTTGTCGGAATAAGGGATCGGATCGAGAGATATATATCCGATGCGGACAGTTCCGTGGCCTCGCGCATCAGCATCGTGGAAGCGAGCGAGGTGATCGGCATGGGTGACAACCCCGCCGCCTCGATCCGCTCCAAGAAAAACTCGAGTCTCCGCGTGGCGATAGAGATGGTTCGCTCTCATGAGGCGACGGGCTGCATATCGGCCGGAAACACCGGCGCGATAGTGGCCGGAGGAGTGCTCGTGGCGGGCCGGATAAAGGGCATAGACCGCCCGGCGTTAGCGATACCCATTCCGTCGCTGAAAGGGCCGTCGCTACTCCTGGATGTCGGCGCGACGGTGAGGTGCAAGCCGATAAATCTCTTTCAGTTCGCGCATATGGGATCGATATATATGACATCCCTCTCCGGCGTGGAGAGGCCAAGCGTCGGGCTCTTCTCGAACGGCGCAGAGGACATCAAGGGAGACGATGTGATAGGCGAGGCGCGGGAGATGCTCTCCGCGAGTTCGCTCAACTTCAGCGGCTTCGTGGAGGGGAATCTCATTCCGATAGGGGGAACGGACGTGGTGGTCTGCGACGGCTTCACCGGCAACGCTCTGATAAAATTCGGCGAGGGCATCGGCGAGTTCGTGAAGACCTTGATACGGGAGGAGATAGAGAACAGG
>JAISLO010000226.1 GCA_031290815.1 Synergistaceae bacterium
TCTCGAACGCCTTCGAGCACAGGGCCCAGATATCATCAAATATCGTTTTGACGCGCGGGTCCATGGATGCCCTCTCCAATTGACTTCTCAGGCTCGTTTTTTCGCATATTCAGCTCGCATCCGCGGTGTCCTTCATGGGAAGGCCCTCGCGGTACCACCCGCAGGCAATCGCGGCCGCCGCTCACTCATCGCGCAGGAAATCCAGTATGGCGGCATTGAGATCATCCACGGAGCGCGCGAGCGCGACACCTGGGAATTTCGACAGGGCGTCGGTGTGTCTCAGATCTACCGGACGGGGCCTGATCTTTATAATTTTGCCGGAGGGAGTGAGGGATGACGCGACCTCCGCCGCATCCGTGGGCAGGACTGCTATGGGCACTCCGCTCTTGCCGGCCTGGGCGAAGAAGTTGCTCGCCAGCGAGTCGGCTATGCCGAGCGAGCACTTTGCCACGGTGTTGGCCGTGGCGGGCGCTATTACGAGAACGGAGTACTTACCCATCGAGAAGCGTATCAGGGGAGCGGCGCTGTAGTCGTTCTCCTCTGCCGCAATGCGCGCCGCGCTCCTTATGGCGGCCGTGACGCCGTACCTCGCCGCGACCTCTGCCGCGGCCCTGGTCATGAAGACATCCACATTATCGAAGCGGGACATCAGTTCCACGCTCTCCCTGAGGAAGTGCCCGGCGCCAGTCACCACCCAGCAGACCGCCTTTGACGGCTTATCGATATTCGTCATCGCGATGCCCCCTCCCTCTCATTTTCTTCCCCCCTGTGACGAGCGCTCTACGCTTTGACGCGCGCCGGGCGTTCCGAGGCGCACACCGTCGCAGCCGGCAAGTTTCTCCAGCCGGTCAGACAGGGCGTCTATCGCGCTCCTGTGAATTTCCGTGAAATCCTTGATATATCTGGACTGGGATTCGGAAAACGCCGCGAAGTTTCTCGCGAGTTCCTCCCTGTCCGATCTCGCGGAGGCTGAAACGGTCTCCCTGATCAGCGACATCGACTCCAGAGAACTGCGCTCCATCTGCGCCAGCCTTTCCTCGATGGCTTCAAGCCGCAATAGAAGCTCCCTGGTCGCGTGTTCCAATGCGGCTCCGTTCTCCTTCAGCCTGCCTACGGCGAAGAACAGCGAAACCGCCGCCGCTATGAGCATAAGTACAATTCCAATGCCAATATGCATGAATCTGCCTCCGCATCGCAGCCTCCCGAAGTGAATCCCACTAAAATATGTTACCATGATATGCGCTGTTGGGCGAGACACTTGACGAGGTGATATCATGAATGGAATATATACAATAGCTCCTCTGGTACTTGTGATCCTCCTCGGGATGGCATTGAGGAAGTGCGGTTTTTTATCATCCGGCGACAGGGAGACGTTCATAAAGGTTCTGTACTGGGTAGCGCTTCCGACTCTGCTGTTTCGGACAACATATCTTGCGGGAGGGGCCCTCTCTCAGCACACAAACCTGCTTTGGGCGACGTATGTGCCGCTCGTCCTCGTCTCCCTCATCGGTTTTCTGACATCTCTCGTTACGCACAAGAACAGAAAGGATCTCCGGGCTTTCTCCGTGATGGCCTCCACGAGGTCGAACGCCGTCTACCTGGGGCTGCCGATCGTGATGCTCTCGATGGGGAACGAGGGTCTCGACGCCGCGTCGATAGTGCTCGCGATAATGCTGCCGGGGCAAAACCTCATCTCGATACTGTCGGGCGAGATAATCATGTCCGGCAGGGTCTCCGTGGGCTCGCTGTTCTCGGTCATCTTAAAGGTTATGAAAAATCCGCTGGTGATCTCGTGCCTTCTCGGCCTTATCGCCTCTCAGCTTGGATTGCCCGTGCCGGAAACAGTCCTGATCTCATGCAAGCTCGTAGGCGATATGGCGACGGGCGTTGCGCTGATAGTCCTCGGCGCGGGGCTCGAACTGCCAGAGCTCTTTCCCGCGCTGAAGAACACATGGCACGATGTCGCAGTCAAGCTGATAATCCACCCGGCAGTCACCTTGGCGGTCTTTACGGTCTGCAATACCCCCAACATCATGCTCCGCGCGGCCGTCATAATTGCCGCCGCCCCCACCGCTGTCAACGCGTTTATCGTAGCCCGCGGCTTGAATCTGGACGAACAGTACGCGTGCGAAACGGTGGCAATATCCACTGTGCTGGCGCCGGTCACACTCACGGCGTGGCTGACCCTGCTCGGGCTGGGGTGATGACAGCCATGAAAGTTTTTATATGTCTCAGGTTAACTGTTGTCAATTCAGCGACTTTTTTCAGGCAGCCAGTATGATGGGGCGGAGTGACAGTCAGGCGGTGTGATGTGATATAATATTCTTCAAGAAAGAAGCCCGCCGGAGAGCGGGCGGGACTTCTGATACCTGACCGGGCTGCTACCCAGCCAGGTATTAAAATACCCCAGCTAGGTGCGCAAGAGTAGGGTTGCTGCGAGTAGTGTGAGCGCTACAAGCAGCGCGGAAATCAGGGCCAGTTTATCAGCCGATAAACGAAGGCCCTTTTTTCGTGCCCTCATTCCAATCACCCCCTTTCTTTCGAAAG
>JAISLO010000227.1 GCA_031290815.1 Synergistaceae bacterium
GGGCAAGGCAAGTAGCCGAGATGATGCTGTCGGAGAGCTCCCTCGGGCCGGATGGCGATGTCCTCCGAGCGTGCGCGCAGACAGCCCTCGACTTCATAAACATAAGGGAGAGGAAATCGGCCCGCCCATCCGAAGGCGGTATGACGAGCAGTCCTCTCCCCGCCCCGTATGAGGAACTGCGGCGAAAACTCGCGGACGAGTTCGCCGCACCGAAACGCGGCAGGAGGAAACGGGAGGTATCCAACCCCACGGTCGAAAAGCTCTCGAAACAGTTCAAGACGCTTCAGTCCGCTAAGAACATCGGTCCTTACAACAGCTTCGCGAGGACTGCGGAAGCGTTGCTGACCGAGACCGAGGGGACGGACTCGGAGCCGACCTTCAAAGCCATCCGCGACATAGCGTTGATGATGCGAGAAATTGCTCGCGGCGAACCCGATGCCAGGAATCCTCTCTATGTGACTCAGCATTCCTCTTTCGAGGAATACCCGTTGCGCACGAGCCACCCAGCCGTTCTTACGTTGTGGGAATACATGTGCAAACTGGGGGGGCGCAAGTTCGGCAGCGGATGGGAGAGCGCGGCGAGGACGGCCAGAATGAGCATGATAATCTCTCACGAGGAGTTCAAGCCTGCCTATGACAAGGTGATGGCGGTCAAGCACTTTGATGACGTGAGCGGGAAACTCCCCATCACGGCGGAACGATATTACTCCGGGTGGACGGAACAGGAGAGATTTATCCTCCTGTTTCTCGCCGTGTCGGATCAGAGTAGAGATAAATATGATTTATTCGAGGATTTTCCAGAGAAGACGGTCATGAGGTGGTTCAAGACTCTCGGGGAGATAGGAAAAAAGAGGCGTTCCGGAATGGCGTGGCCCAAGACGGTCAGGCAGGCATTCGAGAAGCTGATCCTCTCCGGAGGAGGCATGTATTATGCGGATTCCATAGCCAGAGAGGACCTTCCATTCGAATGCATGACGATGCCGACGATCGCAGTGATAGTTCTATGCTTTCCGAGCATCCTCAAGCTGCTGAAGCACAAGCTGAAATCCCATCTGCCGCTTGAAGTGAGCGACAATGACAAAAGGATTTTGGAGCGTTTCTGTCCAAAATTAGTATTCCCTGTCCCGGCGCTCAGGGCTGCCTGCGAACTGTTCGACCGCAAGGGACGAGGAATCTTTTTAGACTCGATCTTAATATCCACGATAGGCGCAGACTTGTACCAAGCTTTGAATAGCAGCGATCAACGCATGCCGACGCTGTGGGGATCGATGTCTCAGCCCCATATCGCTCTGTTCGCGGAAAACCTGCCGGAGGGCTCGCAGATCGCGGCCTTCTGCCAGCTCTGCCTCGGCCAAAAGCCCATGAGTTTATCCGACGATCCGTCGGGGATCTCGGCATTTTTCTCATCGCGCCCGGATGAGAATCAAGTCGCCAGCGCCACGCTGTCGCTGTTTCTGATGACATGGCCCGGGGTATCCGTCGAATTTCTGCTGCGGTTCTTCGAGTCCACGATCGAGGGACACAAACTGATACAACAGTGGGATGTGATTCCGAAAATCATATCCAAAATTCAGAGCCAGGTGGACAGGAAAGAGGTCGCGCGAGGAGTATCGCTCATTCTGAAGAGAAAATGCAAAGACGTGATGAACCCCAGCTTGAAGTATATCATCAAAACTCTCGGCACTTTGGCAAAGGGCGACAGGCTGCCGGAAAATTATGATAAAGAGCGGGACAATTTAGACGATGATTTTGACCTCGGCGAAGATAGTATTTTTAAAATGTTCAAACGCATGTTCAAGAAATGGGGCAAAAAATGAAGATAAAATACTGAGACGGATCAGCAAACTGCTGTCCCCCGACAAGGATGATCGAATCGGCATCAGAGGAACGAATAGAGCCATTGAACACAATCATCCATTTCACGGCTAGCGGCGTTCTGTACGCTGGCTGCGGCCCACGGCGCAAATTTATCCAGGGGAAGCGTGGCGGAGAGAAATATATCGCGCAGGATCAGAGGCGTCATCGGCTTATGCAAGGCTTCGTCCCGACCGCCCACGCACCTGCCGCACAGCAGGCCGATCCGAGTCCTGAGGACTGCTCCGCCGGGATCATCGAGAATACTCGCGCCGCATGATGAGCAGGAATCGAGAGACGGAGCCACACCCCAGAGGTTTCCCCATCTCCACGCAAACCTCACGCACAGCAAGGTCGGATCAATGCCGCAGGCGAGGTTTTTCATGCTCCCCCACAGGAGCGACAGCAAATTATCGCTCTCAGCCCGCACGGGCAGCCTTGACGAGAGCTCGCCGCACCACGAGACGGCCGCTGACAGGGCTCGCCGCGACCTGCGGATGTTCCAAAATGCCTCGCGGACATCCACTCCCTTCAAGTACAGACGCCTTGGGCTCTGATAGAGGTCGAAGTTCCCCCAAGCCAGGGGCTCGGTCCCCGCTCCGAACCTGTTCTTCGATCCGCCGGCCCCTGGCGCGCTCACCCAGATCGCCCCGTGAGACCTGAGAAACAGGAGCAGGCTCTGCGAGGCGGCGCGAGCGTCTTTCCTTCGCAGCACAACCCCGCTGGCCCTGTGAAGGCCCTGCGGAAACCCGTCCTCTACGTCGAGGCGCGGGAGCTGTCCCCGTTTCACCTGCGACGATATCCAGCGCGCTCGATCTCGATCATGGACTTTCTCCAACCGGGCTTCACCTTCACCCAAAGCTCCAGGGACACGGGATACCCAAATCTCCTCTTCATCTCGGCCTTAGCGGCGCTCCTGACCGCCTTGATCATCGAGCCGTTCTCGCCTATCAGGATGCCCTTCTGTCCGGGGCGTTCGACGATGATGACGGCCCTTATCTCGATGCCGGTCATCTCGGGGTGCTCTTCCGGGTTTTTAAATTCCTCCACGACAACCGCCGTGCTGTGAGGCACCTCCTTCTCCGTCAGCCTTAGGATCTTCTCCCTTATTATCTCCTCGGCCAGGAATCTCTCGGTGGTATCCATGAGGACATCATCCGGGTAAATCAGCTCTCCCTCCGGCAGAAGACGGGCCATTTCGGACTTCAGGACGTCGAGGTTCGCGCCGTTCATCGCGGAGACAGGGACCACCGAGACCGGCTTCACCCTGTCCTGGAGCAGTGCAAGGGACTTCCAGAAGGCTCCCATGTTCCGAACCCGGTCTATCTTGTTTGGAACGAGGATGACCGGAATCCTGCCTCCGGCGAGATAATCCAGAGGCTCTTCCAATATGCGATCGGGCCCCATCCCGGCGTCCACCACGAAACAGATCACATCGACCATGCCAACGGCCTCGGACGCCTCCTTCATCATGAACTCCCCCAGGGCGTGTCTCGGCTTGTGGATGCCCGGCGTATCGACCAGGACTATCTGATATTCATCGGTCGTCAGCACACATCTAACGGCGCTGCGGGTGGTCTGCGGACAGCTGGAGACCGCTGCGACCTTTTCCCTCAGCAGCGCGTTGATGAGCGACGATTTACCGACGTTGGGCCTCCCAACGAGGGTCACGTAACCGGATCGAAACACCGCGTCAGCCATTTTTCGTATCGTTCAACGCGAAGCTGTAGGGGAAAAGCGCGTCGAGGCCGAACAGATCCAGTTTTGAACCGTTCTTGAGGACGACTATTAGGTTTGGGTTGAACTCGGAGAGGAACTGTCTGCATGCTCCGCATGGAGGACAGAAGACTCCGGGCAGGGCCGACACGGCTATCGCCAATGGTTTGCGATTGCCCTCCGAAACGGCCTTCGACATGGCCACTCGCTCCGCGCACAAGGACAGCCCGTAGCTGGCGTTCTCCACGTTGCATCCGCCCGTTACTGCGCCGCCCTCCAGGAGAATGGCCGCTCCCACGGGAAAGTTCGAGTACGGCGCGTATGCTCTCACCATATATTCCTCCGCAGTCCTCATCAGGTCGAGCGGCTCTATGCCGAATGCCGCGCGAAACTCTCTGGAGCTTAGAACTTCCATGGCAACCCCTCCCGCAAATCATTGTTCTCCACGCGCGTCACCCTCATCAACTCCGGCGTATTCCATTCTCACCTGCAATATCCTGTGATCGACCACTTCCACTGCGTTTATCCTCCATGGCCCGCAGGACACCGACTCGCCTTCGAGGGGAAAGTTTCCCTTCAGCGAGAGGAGCATTCCGGCGACGGTGTCCACGTCGTCGAACTCGAACGGATAGCCTAGCGCCTCAGAGAGCTCGTCAAGGTTGACGTATCCCTGCACCAAGTACGATCCGCCGCTCTCCTTCAGGATGTCGGGAGTTTCGTCGTCGTATTCGTCCTGTATGTCCCCGACTATCTCCTCGAGGATGTCCTCCAGGGTCACGAGTCCGGCCGTTCCGCCGTACTCGTCTACAACTATGGCGATGTGAGTTTTAGACTTCTTCATCAGCTCGAAGGCCTCGTCCGTCTTTATGGTCTCCGGGATGAACAGCGGCTCCCTTTGAAGCTCCGCGATCCTGACATCCAGCTTGCCGAGCGACAGGGGGGAAAGGAGATCCTTCACGTAAAGCACCCCGGTTATCTTGTCGAGCTCTCGCTCGTAGACGGGAATGCGCGAGTGGCCGCTGTCCAGGAACACGCAAGACGCCTTCTCGACCGTTGTGTCGGACGGTATGGTGGTCATGTCGGTGCGAGCCACCATTATCTCCGAGACCCTTGTCTCCTCGAAGGCAATGACGCCGCTTATCATCTTGCGTTCGTCTTCCTCTATCACCCCTGACTCCTCGCTCGCGTGCACCATTATCTCCAGGTCCTCCCTCGTGACGAACGAGCCGTAGGTATCCAGCCTCAAGCCCATGAGACTTCCGATAAACCACACAATGTGCTGCACGAGGTATATCACCGGAGCGAGGAGGATGTCAAACACCCTCAGGATGGGGAGTGAGCGGTATATTACGGACTCCTTATGCGCTATCGCTATATTCTTTGGGAGTATCTCGCAGAAGATGACGACGATCGTGGTCATGACCGCAATGGCGATCAGCGGGCCGTAGGCGCTGCCGAAATAGAACGTGAACATAGCTGTCGCGACCGAGCTCGCCGCGATGTTCACGACATTGTTGCCAACCAGCGTGACGGTGAGCTGCTTTTGTATGTTTTCAGCCAGCCACGTGAAGCCTCTCTTCCTGTTTGGATAAGCGTTCTCCATAGCCTTCAATTTCATTTTCCCTGCCGCGGTTATCGCAGTCTCCGTCGCGCTGAAATAGAACGACAACAAGAGCAACACCGCCAGCAGGCCGATACTGCCAGCCAATTCAGAACTCACTGCCGCATCAATCCTCCCAATTCATCGATGACGTCTTCGAAAATAACCCTCGCGCATCCGCTCCTGAACGCTCCACATGGCGGTCATCCGCTCATCCGTGTCATGGTCGAAACCGACCAGATGCAGAATGCCGTGGATGGCGACGAGAGCCATCTCCCCGTCGAAGCCTGTGTCAGAGGAATGCGCGTTATCCCTCACAAATTCCGGCGATATCACCACGTCGCCCAATGGCAGCTCGCCACCCCACTGGGGCGGAGAAAACACCCCATCCTCCTCCCACAGAGGAAATGAAAGCACGTCGGTGGATTCGGAAACATTTCGATACACGGCGTTCAAGCCTTTTATCTCGTCCTTCGAAACAAACGACAGCGCAACCTGAGCGACGTCGCACACCAACAGGCCTTTCATCTCTGGGCTGGAGCCTATCTCCGACTCCAGCGCAGGGATATCGAGGTCCCCCGCGCCGCCCTCTCCAAAGGATGATACGTCGATTCTGAGTATCAAGAACCTCTCCCCAACTCAGGCGCCTCTGCCGCGAGCACGCATGTATCCTCGTCCATTCGGGCCGGATCATCGTCCTTATCTGCCAAAGGAGAGTCCTTGTCCTCTCCAACGGCCTCGGTCCTGGCGCCAAGAGCGGAATCGCCGCCCTCCGGCGTTCCTCCGCCCGCGGCAGGTTGATTTTCACGCGCTTGTCCGCCGCTCGCCTCGGTTTTTTCATCCTCTGTCGCTATGGGCTTGACCTCTCTCGTATGATACATCGACATCAGGACCTCTGTGAACGCCGTTTTGATCGCGTTGATATCCCTCATCGTGAAGTCGACGTTGACAAACTGGCCGGCTATGATCTTCGAGTCTATGACGTCGCTCACCATCTTTTCGAGCTCAGGCCTCCCGGCAAGCGGGTTTTTGAGCCCTTTCAGCGCCGCCTCTATAGAGTCGGCCAGCATCAGGAGGCCTGTCTCCCTGCGCTGCGGGGTCGGTCCGGGATAACAATATTGATCCTTGTCTATCCCCTGACCATCTCCGCCGGCCTCCTTGTCTGCCGTTACGGCTTTGTTGTAAAAATAGCCGAGGAAGGTCTTCCCGTGATGCTCGGCGATAAAATCCTTTATCCCCTTTGGAAGCTTGTACTCGCCCGCGAGCTTGAGGCCGTCGGACACATGAGCCAGGATCATCCTGGCCGAGTCCTGCGGGGCGAGCCTGTCGTGGATGTTGTCGCCGAAGGATTGGTTCTCCACGAAATAATGAGGCCGTTTGAGCTTTCCTATGTCGTGATAATAGGCGCCGGTCCTGACAAGCAGGCCGTTCATGCCCACCTTGTCCGCCACGGCCTCCGCCATGGTCGCCACCGTTATGGTGTGATGATATGTCCCCGGCGCTTCCAGCTGCAGTCGTTTCAGCAGTGGTTCGGACGGATGGCTCATCTCTAGCAGGCGAAGGGGCGATATGATCTCGAAGACCGATTCCCACAGGGGAAGAACCGCCACGACGAGGCTGCTCCAGAGCGCCGACAGAGCCAGATAGAAGCCGAGCATCTCCCAATTCAGGGCCAGATTGAGACCCCACCTCACGAACATAGAGGTGAAGGTCAGGCATAATCCGAGGCTGAAGATGTTGCGCCAGATCATGATACGGCTCGACGCATCTCTTAGGTACAGGATGCTCGCGCCGGACGCAACGGCGCATACGATGCAGCCCACCGTTATGACGGATGTCATGCTCGGAAACGCGAGCAGATACCCGATCAAGCCTCCGCCAAGCGTGACGTGGAACGCGAACGTCATAGGCACCGTCATGAAGAGCCACCCCGCAAGAGCCAAAAGGGAGAGGGAGTCTATATCCCAGACGGCGAGCCATCGCTGCGTGATCCAGTCGATCACCAGGATGACTGTGACATATGTCAGTTCCTTGCCTGTGAGCGGGTTTTCGTGTTTTTCGTCGAGCCAGGTGAGCCAGTGAGACCACGCGAACGCGAACATAACGACGAATATCAGCTGCTTCCACGGCATGGCGGCATCAGGATATCCCTGGTTGCGAAGCACCTCTGCAATCGCAGGGGTCACGACCTGCCCCTCCTGGACCAGCACACCTCCCAGGCGTATCTCTCGCACCACGGACGGAATCCTCTGGCTGACCTCGTCCCTCAGCCTGCCGAGCATCTCCGAATCCTCGACGACGGTCGGGGAGAGCAGCGTGTCCAGCAACTGAAAAGCTATATTTTTTTCGGACTGGGGAATATCGACCGGCCTGAGGCTGTCCCATATCATTCCGGTCTGCTCGGTCCAGCTCACGGATTTGTCGTAATTCTTCTCCGCAACATCAATGACGGTCGATATTATCCGCTCGCGGACGTCCGGTGATACGCCGTTCAGCACGTCCACCACCCGCGGGGGAGCGAAGTTCAGGCTTCCGCTCTCCTTCAGCTCTGAGATACGCTCGCGGACGGCCTGAGTCATCCTGTTATCCCTGACCCGGACGTTCACTATTTGATCGGCCGCTTGATTCCTCATCTCGCTCGTGGCTGATTTATCCACGAATCGCGCGGAGCTTTGCGCCAAGTATGTTCTCGGCGACGGAGATCCTACTCTATAGCTCTCGTTTCTGTCCACGAGAAACCAGCCCATGAACGCGATGAGGCCGACGCCCAGCACCAGGGCTGTGCGAAAGGCGTGATAAATTCCGGCGCGCTTCCTCCTCATGGATTCATTAGCGCCCCTGGAGGCAAGATTTCGAATCCAGTTAAGAGACAAGTTCCCGTGAGCCCTCGCCATGCTGCCCGTACTCCTTGCGGCTCTCATAAGACTCGTAAGCCTTCACTATCTTCTGGACGATATCGTGCCTTACGACATCGTGGCTGGTGAGGTCGCAAAAAGCAATGCCTGGGATACCGCGCAGGATATCGCCTATTGTCTTGAGCCCCGACTCCTTGCTGCCCGGCAGATCGACCTGAGTCACGTCCCCCGTCAGGACGGCCTTCGATCCGAGTCCCAGCCGCGTGAGAAACATCTTCATCTGCTCCCTTGTGGTGTTCTGCGCCTCATCCAGGATAATGAAGCTGTTGTTGAGAGTGCGCCCCCTCATGTACGCCAGAGGCGCTATTTCGATAACGCCCTTCTCGATGTAACGGTTGAAACGTTCCGGCGGCAGCAGATCGTAAAAGGCGTCATAGAGCGGCCTTATGTAAGGCTGGACCTTCTCCAGGAGATCTCCGGGGAGATAACCCAAGTGTTCCCCGGCCTCGACGACCGGACGCACCAGCACGATCCTGTTTATCATAGACGCCTTGAGCGCCGCCGTCGCAACGGCGGCAGCCAGATATGTCTTGCCGGTGCCGGCGGGACCGACGGCGAAGACAACATCGCTTCGGCCGATCGCGTCGACGTACTCCTTTTGGCCGGCCGTGAAGGGACGCACCCTCTGACCCCTGTTGTTCAGGCAGATGGCCGAATCGAGCAGCGAGAGAACATCAGGCTTGTGTCCCGACGCCAGCACATCCAGCGCACATCTGACTTCCGCGATAGAGGGCCGCACTCCCCTTGCGGTCATCTCAGCAAACTGACCGAGGAGGTCTATCAAGCTGCCGGCAAGCACAGGATCGTCGTTCGGAACGTGTATCTTCGAACCCCTGACAACTATTCGAAGTCCGAGACGGTCCTCGATGACGGAGATGATTTCGTCGCCCGTGCCGAGAAGTTTGGAGAGCAAGTCCTCCGACGGCATGGACGTCACTACGGCGTTCACCTCCGCTATGCCCTGACTACCTCCCTCACCTCCGGGACGGAGCCCCGCACCACGTTTTCGACTATGTTGCGTATCGTCGCCTGAGCCCCGGGGCACCCGCAGCAGCCGCCGGTCAGCTGAACGCTCAAGACCCCGCTCTTCTCGTCAAACCCCACCAGGTCTATCCCGCCGCCATGGGACTCCAACATCGGGCGAATCTCCGCATCCACAACGTCCTTGATCCTGTCTATTATCTCCGGCATATTGTTCATTACCCTCCTCTTTACTGCTTTATACCATTTTGGTTTCAACCGATTGTCAATGCCGCCCAAAATCCTTTAACTTTCAGCCGCTCTCTTTGCAGTTTGCCACATATCTTCGAGCTCATCAAGCGACAGATCCTCAATTCTTATGTTTCTGCCGGCGGCCTGGGCCTCGACATTGCGAAACCGCTTCGAGAACTTTTTGTTGGCCGACTGAAGCGCGCTCTCAGGATCGATTTCCAGGTGCCTCGCCAAGTTGACCGCGGCGAAGAGAACATCCCCCAACTCCTCCTGACATGCGCCGAGATCCGCTCGCTCGACCTCTGCCCTCAGCTCGTCCAATTCCTCCAAGACCTTGGCCTTCACGGAGTCGATGTCGTCCTGCGGCCAGTCGAAACCCTTTTTCGCGGCCCGTTCCTGCATCCTGAGCGAACGCAGAAGCGACGGCATCCCCCTGGGGATCCCAGCCATAGCCGACTTGTCCTCGTTGCGGCCAGCGCGCTCCGACGCCTTTATTGCCTCCCAGTTGCGGCTCACGTCGCCGGCATCCCTGACCCGCACGTCGCCGAAAACGTGAGGATGTCTGTTGATGAGCTTTGCGCAGATCGCTCTCGTGACATCACCTATGCCGAACATTCCAAGCTCGGAGGCCACCGCTGACACAAAAATCACTTGAAGCAGGACATCCCCGCACTCCTCGCAGATTTCCCTCGGCGACCCGTCCTCGATGGCTTCCACCAGCTCATAGGACTCCTCTATGATATACCTGCGCAGGCTGTCCAAGGTCTGTTCGGCATCCCAGGGACACCCGCCAGGAGATCGCAGTCTCCGCAATATTTCGACTAGATCGCCGAAGGTCTCGGCGCCGGGCTCGCACAAAATACGCTCTCCCCTCTCTTCTTTGCGCTATTGTACCAGATATTACAGTATTTTTTCGACGGTCAGGCGGATTTACGACAAAATTATGCCGATTCGGTTTGAGCCCCGAGGTATGACAGGAGTTTCCTGAGCGCGTCATGCCCCCCCGGCCCCAGAAATCCGCCGGTCTTCCTGAACCACCCATTGGGGGGCGCGGATCCGGCCAGCGGTCCTTTGGAATCCAGCTGCACGACGGTTTCATCTCTCCGAAAGAAGATCTTCGATATGCCTTTTTCCGGACCGATTATCCTGGCCCTCGATACGTCGAACAAAAAGCTCAGCACGGCCGGCATCGGTCCGAATCTGTCCACGGTCTCGGCAGCGAGCTCGTCGAGCACAGTCAGATTCTGAGCCCACAGAAGCTTTCTGTAGAGCGCTACCCTGATGCTCTCGTGAGGCAAGTAGTCCGCCGGTATCGCGGACGGAACGCCAACCTCGACCTGCGTCCGCTCCCTGCCGCAACCCTTGGCCTTGAGTATCGCCTCCTCCAGAAGGTCGCAGTACCGCTGAAAACCGACCCTTCCGAGATTGCCGTGCTGTGCCGTTCCGACGAGCTCGCCCCCTCCCCGGATCTCCAGGTCGCGCTTCGCGAGTTCGTAACCCGCCCCGAACTCCCCGAGGGCGGCTATGGCTTCGAGGCGTTCGGACGCCTCCTTCGTCAGCGCGGCGTCCTTCGGATATAAAAATAGAGCGAATGCTTGTTCGCTCCTGCGCCCGACCCTGCCCCTGAGTTGGTGCATCTGGGCGAGACCCAGCTCTTGCGCGTCGCTGACTATCAGGGTGTTCGCCCTGGGCATATCCAGCCCGCTCTCGACTATTGTCGTGCAGACTATCATATCGAGTTCGCCGGAGACAAATTTGTACATCGTTTCCTTCAAGTCCTTCTCGGGCATCCTGCCGTGAGCTATGGATATGCGGAGCTTGGGAAAGAGGCGTCTCATCATCATCGCCTCGCGCTCTATGGTCTGTATGCGGTTGTGAACGTAGAATACCTGCCCCCCCCTGGAATACTCCCTGATGACGGCATTTTTGACAAACTCCTCCGACCAGGGACCGACCGCCGTTATCACGGGAAGGCGTTTTCCGGGGGGATTCTCCAGGATGGACAAGTCCCTCAGTCCGGAGAGGGACATGTGAAGCGAACGCGGAATGGGGGTAGCGGAGAGCATCAGAACGTCGACGGACGGATAGAGGTTTTTCAGGTGCTCCTTGTGCATCACGCCGAAACGATGCTCCTCGTCCACTATTACCAGCCCGAGGTCCTTGAAGGACACCCCGCCGCCGAGCAGGCGGTGCGTGCCTATCAGCACGTCCACCTTGCCCTCCGCGACATCTTCCAGAATTTTCTTCTGCCTCGGCTGCGTCACGAAGCGGGACACGACCTCGACCCTCACGCCGAATGGATCGAATCGGGAGCTCCAGGCGTCATAATGCTGCTGGGAGAGGAGAGTGGTCGGCGCCATCAGAGCGACCTGCCTGCCCTCGAACACGCACATGGCCGCGCCGCGAAGAGCGACCTCTGTCTTGCCAAAACAGACGTCTCCGACCAGAAGTCGGTCCATCGGAACAGAACGCCTCATGTCGCGCGTCACGTCGTCTATCGCCCTGAGCTGGTCCTCCGTCTCCCTGTAGGGAAACGTGCGCTCGAACTCGGCCTCCTGCTCGGCGTCCCCAGTGAATGCGTGTCCCACAGACACCTCGCGCTTTGCGTAAACTTCGACAAGGTATCTGGCCGTTTCCTCCGCCTGCTCCCTTGCCCTCATGGACATCTTCTTCCAGTGGCCGCCGCGCAGGCTGTCGGCCGTCGGTTCGGCCCCAGGATACGTCGTGTAAAGCGATATCCTGTTGAAGTGCATCACGGGGATCTTCAGCCTACTGGCCTCGGCGTACTCCAGCACGAGATACTCCTGCACTCCATCCGGGCCGTCGATCTGTTCCGATCCCATATACCTCGCGACTCCGTAGTCCTCGTGAACCACCCACTGTCCGGGCAGAAACCGGTCCCGCCAGTCGAGCGGCACGGCGCGCTCCGCCTGAACGCTTGATACGGACAGCCCGGAGACCTCCACGTCCCCTATCACTGCCATCCCTGCTCCTGAGTCCGCAAAGCCCTCGGATATCGAACCTCGTTCGGCCCCATATCCAAGCGACTCGGCCCACTGCCGGGGCTGTTCAACCTCGGACAGGAGACAGACGGATATGCCGCGGGACTCTAGGTCGGAGCAGTACGATTCGAGGTCCCTCCTTCTGCCACGAAAATTAGGAAGGCCGGTTATGCGGGTTCTGTATTCCGCGCCGGCCACTTTCGACGTGACTCTAAGCCTTGGATAGAGGGAGAGGACCCCGCCGACGTTACGCCAATCCGCCGTTTCGCCGCCGAGTGAAACGTCGTGCCGGACCCCGGCCGACATCCAGGCGTAGTTCTCGGCGGCGTTCTCCAAATCGCTAGGTTCAAAAAACAATACGTGAAGGTCGGGGGGCAAAAAATCTCGGAGCTCGGCTTTCTTTCTTGACGAGAGCGCATGCACCACGGCTTGAGTCAGGCTTTTGACGCTTCTCTGAGTATCCGTCGCGAAGAATCTCATGCTCTCTATGTCGTCGTCGAAGAACTCTACCCTCGTCGGATTCGCATCCTTGGGGTCGAAGAAGTCCACGATGCCGCCCCTGTACGTGAACTGTCCCGGCGACCAGACGATATCCGTCTTCTCGTATCCCTTGCCTCCGAGCCACTCCAGCAGGCGGGTTCTTCCTATCGCGGATCCGATGTCGAGCGCCAATCTGTCTCCGCCCAGCGAGAACGGCCCCATGAGAGCGCCAGGCGTCGCGACGAGCACGCCGCCATTCGAGCTCCATCTGTGCATCGCTTCGCCTCGCTCTGCCTTTTGAGCCTCCAGCATGTGGGGATCGTCAGCACAGGACGCTATCGCGATCTCCGGGATGAGGGACGTGCGCGGCACATCGGCGATCGCCCTCATCGAATCGGCGTCGGACAGGAAATCCCTGGCCATCCTCGAATTGGGAAGGACGGCCAAAAGCGGCCGAGCAAAACCTCTGCACAGCCACGGTCTGGCGGCCCCTCCGACCGGCAGGTGGATCGCCGCGTTTCTCCGCCACAGCGACGCGTCAAACGACACGAGGCAGTCGCCGCCGCTCATGTCCTTATCCTCAGTCGTGAACCTGCGTCGTAAAGCCATCTCCCGCAACGCCCCCTGCCCACTTGAGGAGGCCATCCCACGCCATGTCCTCTATCTCGGGCCAGAGCTCCCTCTGTTCCTTAGGAAACTTTCCCAGCACCCAGTCCCGAATATCCACGCGCGGCTCGGGCGCTCCTACCCCTATTCGCATCCGGGGGACATCGAGCGTACCAAGCGCCCCGAGTATCGAGGCCATGCCCTTCTGACCGCCCGCCGACCCCGTGGATCTGTACCTGAGCTTTCCAAATGGAAGAGCGGCGTCGTCAAAGAACACCAGCACATCAGCCGGCGAGACGTCAAAATACCGCGCCGCCTCGAGTACGGATTTCCCGCTCAGGTTCATGTACGTGTAAGGCTTCAAAAAAATCGCCTTTGTCCCGTCCGGTGTTTCGGCACGCCAAAATGCCCCGCCGAACTTCATGCGGGGCGCTTCGAGTCCTAATCTCCTGACGAAGGAATCAACTACAAGCCAGCCTGCGTTGTGCCTGCTCCATGCGTATTCGGGGCCCGGGTTTCCCAACCCCACTACCATCCTCAAAACGATTCCCCCATGCGAACCAGAGAACAAAACCGGGAAGCCGGCGTTAAATCATGCCATCCCTGATCAGCGTCTCCCCTTCTACTCTTCCTCCTTGTGCTTGCCCTTGCCCACGACCTCCACCTCGGTGTTCTCCTCGCCGGATTCCTCCTTAGGCGTATCGGTCATGGACTTGGGCCTGGTCACCAGCAGGACTATCTCGTCCTGAGACGACAGGAGCTCCGCGCTCTCTGGAAGTTCGAGATCCTTCATGAAAACCTCGCTTCCCATCCCCATCTTGGCCGCGTCGAGGACTATCTCCGACGGTATTTCTCGGGGCAGGACCATTATCTCGACCTCGCGGACCGGCTGTTCGAGCACTCCGCCCATCTTGACCCCGGCGCATATCTCCTTGTTCACAACGCGGACAGGTATGGCCACTTTGACCTTGCGTCCCTTTACGAGCTGATAGAGGTCTATATGCAGTATTTTTTGAGTGATCACATGGCGCTGTACATCGCGGAGCAGAGCCATCTCCACCCTGCCATCCGGCATCTCGAGGTCGATCATGCAGGTCTCCCAGTTTGGGGAATCCGTCACGACGGAGATATCTTTCGCGAGTACCTCTCCGACAATGCCCTCCTTGTATTCCGGGCCGTAAAAAACGGCCGGAATGATCCCGCTCGAACGAAGCTTGCGGCAAAATCCCTTGCCCGCCGACTCGCGTTTTGAAAACTTTATCTTTGCTTCTTTAACTGCCATTTATTTCTCCTCCTTAAAAAAATAATACAGTCAAAAACGAGAAAATGCCGATCTGACGCAGAGGCCCTGGGACGCTGTTCAAGGGTTTCTCCGGCGGTTTAGGGCAAAACACGGCACCCCTCATTCGTTCCCATGTTTTCGCCTCGGCTTTTGCTGAAAGAGGAAGCTTATCGAGTGGTCATGATGAATTCTGCGTAATGCCTCCGCGAAGAGGGGAGCTATCGATAAGGTGGTTATCTTCGGTATTTTCTTCTCGCTCGAGAGCGGGATGGTGTCGGTAAAAACCATCTCTTCTATCGCGGAACCTGCTATGCGCTCGATCGCCGAGCCGGAGAGCACCCCGTGCACGGCGCACGCGTACACCTTCTCAGCGCCGTTTCCGATCATTGCGTTGGCGGCGTTCACTATGCTGCCGGCCGTGTCTATGATGTCATCCACGAGTATCGTTATCTTCCCGCTGACCTCTCCTATCACGTCAATGACCTCGCTCTGATTCGCCACGTCATACGATCTCCTCTTGTCGACCACCGCGAGTTCCGCGTTCAGGAGTTCGGCGAACTTTCGCGCCCTCACGACTCCGCCCATGTCAGGCGAGACGACCACAACCCTTCCCTTGCCAAGGGAGGACTTCAGAATCCTCTTGAAGTGCGACGCCAGCAACGGTATGCCGGTGAGATGATCGACTGGAATGTCGAAGAAGCCCTGAATCTGTCCGGCGTGAAGGTCTGCTGTCACCATCCTGTCGGCCCCGGCGTTTTGCAGCAGATTCGCCACGAGCTTCGCCGTTATCGGTTCTCGGGCCCTGGCCTTGCGGTCCTGCCTGGCGTACCCGAAGTATGGCAGGACGACGTTTATCCTGCCTGCCGAGGCGCGCCTCATCGCGTCGATCAATATCAACAGCTCCATGAGGTTCTCGTTGACCGGCTGACACGTCGGCTGAATGATGAAGATATCGGCCCCGCGCACACTCTCCTGAAGCGAGAGCCCGATCTCCCCGTCGGAGAAGCGGAATATCTTCCGCTCTGCCATCGGCACCCCCAGCGCGCCGCATATATCCTCAGCGAACGACTCATGAGCGCTGCCCGAAAAGATTTTCAACTCCCTGGAAGAAGCCTCCATGAATATTATTCTCCTTGGTCGCGATCTTCGCGCGGCACGCCTGATATGCTCTTCCTCTCGTGCCAGTTGTTGATGTTGGTCTGGCGTGAACGAGCTATGGCCATCGCCCCAGCCGGAACATCCTTTGTAATTACTGACCCGGCGGCCGTGGATGCGTTGTCCCCAACCGTCACAGGCGCTATCAGCATGGTGTCGCTCCCGATGAAGCAGCCAGCCCCTATTTTAGTCATGTGCTTGTTC
>JAISLO010000228.1 GCA_031290815.1 Synergistaceae bacterium
GAGTGAGTTCTTCTACTTGATTGAATAAATCGTTATTTGTTCGTCTCATACTTTATATATCGTTATATTTTCACAAAAACTTTAGCCCTATCTCTGACTGCCCGCTGAACAGTAACTTACCCTGAATCAGCAACGCGACACCTTGACAATAGAGTGTTTCACTGATAATATTTCTCGGTGCTTTCGCGCCAAGACGGAAAGTATATGTGATTGTGTTGTGGCATATGAGTGATATTAACTGAGATAAGCGATCCTTTGCTTATAAATTCTTTTTGCAGAAGGAGGAGGAAACTTGCCAACAATTCAGCAGCTCATTAGATATGGGCGCAAGGACAAGCGGACCCGTTCAACGGCGCCGGCGCTTCAGGACAATCCTCAGAGAAGGGGAGTTTGTACGCGCGTTTACACCGTGACCCCAAAGAAGCCGAACTCAGCTCTTCGCAAGGTCGCGCGCGTTCGCCTCACAAATGGAATAGAGGTTACGGCGTACATTCCTGGCATCGGGCACAATCTCCAAGAGCACTCCGTTGTGCTCGTGCGCGGAGGCCGCGTCAAGGACCTTCCGGGCGTCCGCTATCACATAATCCGTGGCACGCTTGATTGCGGAGGGGTCGAAAACCGCAAGCAAAGCCGCTCGAAGTACGGGGCGAGGGCGCCGAAGAAGTGATGAACGGCTGTTTTAGCTTGGACGAAATGATGGAGAGGAGCATGATATATGCCTCGTAAAGGGCACGTCAAGCCGAGGATTACGCCGCCCGATTCGGTTTATTCCAACGCTTCGATAACAAAGTTCGTAAATTGTCTCATGTTGGATGGCAAGAAGAGCATCGCAGAGAGGATCATGTACGGCGCCCTGGGACTGGCTGCTGACAGGCTCAACATGGATCCGGTCGAGGTGTATGAGAAGGCGATGAACAACGTCAGACCACAGATCGAAGTACGGCCGCGAAGGGTTGGCGGAGCGACGTACCAGGTTCCCGTCGAGGTGCGTCCTGATCGTGCGCAGGCGTTGGCGATCCGTTGGATAATACAGTATTCCCGCTCTCGCAAGGGGATCCCGATGATGGAGCGACTTGCCCGAGAGCTTTCAGACGCATGCAAGGGTGAGGGCGGTTCCGTAAAAAAACGCGAGGACACGCACCGAATGGCTGAGGCAAACAGGGCCTTTGCTCATTACAGGTGGTAGAAATTGTGTCTCGAAGATTGCGCGGAACGGCAGAATCGTCGCGCTGAACAGGCTGGAGAAATAATCATAAATGTCGAACAATGATCTTGCAATCATTCGAAATATCGGAATAGCCGCGCATATTGACGCCGGCAAGACCACGACCACCGAGAGAATACTCTTCTACACCGGTCGTAAGCACAGGCTGGGCGAGGTTCACGAGGGTGCCGCGACAATGGACTGGATGGATCAGGAGCGGGAGAGGGGCATAACTATAACCTCGGCCGCTACGACGTGTCATTGGGGAGATTGTCTTATCAACATAATTGATACGCCCGGGCACGTGGACTTCACGGTAGAGGTCGAGCGCTCGATGCGGGTGCTGGACGGGGCCGTGTCGGTCTTCTGCGCAGTCGGAGGCGTCGAGCCCCAGTCCGAAACCGTGTGGCGTCAGGCTGATAAGTATCACGTGCCGAGGGTTGCCTTCATAAACAAGATGGACAGGGTCGGCGCGGACTTCATGGCAGTCGTGAAAGACATGAGGACGCGGCTCGGGGTGCGGACCGTGCCTATACAAATACCGATAGGCGTCGAGGATGGCTTCGTTGGGGTGGTCGATCTCGTAGAGTTCAAGGCAATAGTGTACGAGGACGATCTTGGACAGATGTACAGGAAGGTTGACATTCCTCCGGAACTGGTTGAGGAAGCGAAGTCCGCCCGTGACGCCATGCTGGAGTCGCTGTCGGATTTTGACGACGACATCATGAACCTCTTCCTGGAAGGCGAGGATGTCGCGGTAGGGATGATAAAGGACGCTCTGCGCAAGAGCACGATCTCGCTGTCCCTGGTTCCGGTCCTCTGCGGCTCGGCGTTCAAAAACAAAGGAGTACAGCCGCTGCTCGATGCCGTTGTGGACTATCTGCCCAGCCCGCTCGACCTCCCGCCGGTTCACGGCATACAGCCGGACGATTCCAGAACAGAAGTACTCGTGAGCCCTGACGAGGACGGCCCATTTGCCGCGCTCGCCTTCAAAATAATGGTCGATCCCTTTGTAGGAAGGCTCGCTTTCTGCAGGATTTATTCGGGGAGCATATCGAACGGCAGCGCCGTCTACAATTCGACTACGCACAAGCGCGAGCGAGTCGGAAGGATTCTGCGCATGCACGCCAACAAGAGGGAGGAACTGGAGTCCGCTGGAGCCGGCATGATCGTCGCGATTCCCGGCTTGAAACAGGTCAGGACCGGGGACACTCTCTGCTCGGAGGATTCTCGCGTGGTACTGGAAAACCTCGTCTTCCCAGATCCCGTCATCGACCTCGCGGTCGAGCCGATGAGCAAGGCGGACCAGATCAAACTCTCAAAGGGCCTGGAGGCGCTGTCGGAGGAGGATCCGACATTCAGGGCATCCGTTGACGAGGAGAGCGGGCAGACTCTGATAGCGGGAATGGGCGAGCTTCACCTGGAGATAATAGTCGACAGGCTGAAGCGAGAGTTCAATGTGGAGGTAAGGGTCGGGCGTCCCCAGGTCGCGTATCGCGAGGCCATAAAGACCTCCGCGCGCGCTCAGGGCAAATTCATACGCCAGTCCGGCGGTCACGGCCAGTACGGCGATGTCGTTCTCGAGATCGAACCGCTGGAGGGCCATAAGGGTTTCGAATGGGTGGACAAGATCGTCGGCGGCACAATACCAAAACAGTTCATACCGGCGGCTCAAAAGGGCGTGGAGGAAGCCATGAACAACGGCATACTCGGCGGCTATCCCGTGATAGGCGTCAAGGTCAACATAGTTGACGGCAGTTATCACGAGGTCGACAGTTCGGACATGGCGTTCCGCATTGCCGGTTCCATGGCGTTCAAGGATGCTATGAAGGCCGCGAACCCAGTATTGATGGAGCCGGTGATGAGTGTGGAGGTCGTCGTCCCGGAAGAGTACATGGGCGACGTCATAGGCGACCTCTCGTCGAGGAGGGGCAGAGTGGAGGGCATGGGCGTGAGGGCGAACGCCAGGGTCGTCAGGGCCTTCGTTCCGCTGGCCGAGATGTTCGGGTACGCTACCGATCTTCGCAGCAAGACGTCGGGGCGGGCATCTTACACCATGACATTTGACCATTACGAGGAAGTTTCGCGTGACGCGGCCGAGAGGCTGCTGAAGCGATGAAAAATAGAGAGTTCCGGAAGATTTACGGCTCTGGGTTTGACTCGTGGTTTAGCGCGATCCCAGATTTAGTTTTGGAAATTCAAAATTAGGAGGCATGAAAAAATGGCAAAGGAGAAATTCGCGAGAAACAAGCCACACCTGAACATAGGCACGATCGGCCACATAGACCACGGCAAGACGACTCTGACGGCGGCCATCACGAAGACGCTGGCCCGACGGGGAAACGCCGATTTTACGCCGTTCGACATGATCGACAAGGCGCCCGAGGAGCGCGA
>JAISLO010000229.1 GCA_031290815.1 Synergistaceae bacterium
GGATGCGTCTTCGGGTCTTCGATGGCAATGCTTTCGAGCAAGTCTCCTTCCAGGTTCAATGGGTCGCTGATAAACGGGGTGCTGTAGTCGGGGTAGTTTACCTTAGCGCCCAGCACTTCCTGAATAGGAATCCCCACGGATATGGAATCCAGCCCATAGGCGCGATAAGCCGCGACAGTCGCGTCGATCTGTTTTTTTGCGTCCTGGTGAAATTCGGAGACTTTTATGCCGGTTACCCTGGATGCCGCGTCTCCTAACGCAAAAGCATGGGGTATGCGGTCGTAGGGGCGATTTTCAGCGATAGCCTTGAGCCTTTCCTTTGGTGTCATTGAATCGATCATCTATAAATCTCCTTTCGCCGTTATGCCAATTCGCTGTCACTTGGCTGTTTATGATGCGGCTGAACGGCTGCCAAAACTGGTTTTAACGCTTCACCCTCCAGGCTTTTGATTTTAAATTGGCATTACCACTTGATGACGCCTTTCTGCCACGCGAGAAACCTGTCGCGTATCCTGAATATCAGAGTGACTACAGAGGTAAATGTGATCAATATGAGCATTATGCTTGCGAAAACCTTGTTGTATTCAGCCCAGGCCGTCGAAGACGTGATGTACCAGCCCAGTCCCGCCTTGACGCCCAGCATTTCAGCGCTTATCAACGTGACGCAGGCGACTCCCATTCCCTGAAAGAGGCCCAAGAAGACGTGCGGAAGGGCTGCAGGGATCGCGACGTTAAAGATGAGGTATTTTTCATCGGCGCCCAGAGTGTTAGCCACTTCGAAATAAGCTTTGCTCACGCCGAATATGCCGGAGGCCGTCATGAGGGTTACGGGGAACCAGACGGCAAGCCCTACCAGGAAAACGCTTCCAGCAAATGTGGTAGGCGACAGTATCATCACGATGGGAATCCATACGACGGCCGGGACAGGGCCAATCATGCGAACCACTGGCATCGCCCAGTATTCGACTTTTTTGAACCAACCGATCAGCACGCCCGAGATCAGGCCGCAGACAGCGCCGAAAAAGTAACCTACTAAGAGCAGCCTCAATGAATAGACAACGCTAAGCCCCAAGAGCTTCCAGTCTGACAGGAACACGTTCAGGATCCTGTCTACCCATGGGAAATAAGGCATTGGCAAAATCGCCGTTTTGAGAGTCGCGTAATCCCATAATGTCAATGCGATTGCCGCCGCGAAAATCCTTGGCGCTTCATTGTCCGCTATATCCCGCCTTTTTTTCGGGCTTTTCCAATAAAGGCCGTACCTAATGACGTACGCCAGCGCCAAAAGCCCTATGAAGACCGGGTACGTCTTGGTTTGGGCAATCATGACGGTATTGCTGTTCGGCGTAAGGAAATAATTGAGATAGATTATAACTACGCCGAGAACCGGCAAAAACGCCTTGATTTGTTCTGTCATCCTGCCATTCGCCTCACCTCTTGCAGATGCCGCGGAATGTGAATGAATGCCATAGGGGAGCTTGGTGTCGCACTGAGTTTCGCGAAGCATGTCACTTTTTAACCAGTTCCCGCAGGAGCCGGACTGCTTCGACGGCATTCGCGGAATAGCCATCCGCGCCGATGCGGTCGGCATAGTTCTGTGAAATCGGCCCTCCCCCGACGATGACCTTGAAATCATCACGGATGCCCTTTTCCCTCAAAAGGCCGATAACTCGCTCCATTCCGGCCATCGTCGTGGACATGAGCGTTGAGATCGCAATGACGTCGGCTTCTTTCTCCCGTGCCTCGGTTATAAATCTTTCAGGAGGGACATCCCGCCCGATGTCGAAAACCTCGAATCCGCCGGCCTCAGCCAAGACCTTCACGATATTTTTGCCGATATCATGCGTGTCGCCCTCGATTACACCTATCACAACCTTCGTTTTTCTGCTGTCTGCCTCGCTGACAGTAATATGAGGTTTTAAGACGTCCACGCCCGCGTTCAGCGCGTCGGAACAGAGCAGAAGCTCCGGTATGTAGTAGTCTCCCTCTTCATACAAATCGCCGGCCCTTTTCATCCCGTCCGCGAGCCCTTTATCTAGAGCCTCGAGCGGATCAACGTTTTCGGAGATTGCCTGGTTCGCGTAATCTATCGTCTTCTCCTCCTCCATCTCCAGCACGGAATCAGAAAGCCCTCGGAGTATTTTTTCCTTCACTTTTCATTCTCCTTTCGCAAAAAAAATATAAAAAAAGATCCCTGCTCAAAGAGTAGAGATCCCCAAGCATAAGCGATCGGCTCAGACCAGACTTGCTCGCTCATGGAGGGGATATACATCGCGTACATATCATTTTCAGCACCACGAAAAGCACTCCTTCTTATATCTTACCATTCATATATGGTAATATTAAAATAATGCGCGATCAATATATAGCTAAAATTATAATCTGTCAATTACCCAAGGAAAACTAGGATTTATTATCCCAATATGTCCAGCTTTTTCTCAAAGAAAAGGGTGATTTAATTTTATGTGCTATAATGAGTTACCTTCTACCCGGACTGACGCGCTCATTTCACGGCGACGTCAGCCTGAGTTCGAGGATTAAAGCGTTTAGGAGTGAAACGGATTGATTGACAAGGAATTGAAGACTCAGGTGATCGAACAGTATAAGACTCATGGGGCGGACACAGGTTCGCCAGAGGTACAGGTCGCTATCCTCACTACACGCATCCGCCAGCTTACCGAGCACATGAAAGTTCACAAAAAGGACTTCCACTCTCGCCGGGGACTGCTCATAATGGTCGGTAAACGCCGAAAGTTGCTGCAATATCTCAGAAACAAGGACTTCGGCCGTTACCAGAGCCTCATACAGAGACTCGGGCTGCGGCACTAGTTCCACGAGCAGGAATACGTCGATTCCCGATCAACATGTCGGTATCTGATCAGATGGGCGATGCAAAACCTCGTGAGGCGCGTGGGTTTTTGCATTGCCCTTTGTCATTGTTGCTCTAAGGAGATTCAATCAGCATTTCTTCGACTTATTATGATGAACGATTATAGAGGGGGCATGAGTAATGGCAGAGACATTTAGCCTCGAACTGGGTGGAAAGACCATTTCATTCGAGACCGGCCGCATGGCGAAGCAAACTAACGGATCGATATTCGCTCAGTGCGGCGAGACGGTGGTCCTGGTGACCTCCGTCATCACCGGCAAGCCGCGGGAGGGACTGGACTTCTTTCCCCTGCTGGTCGATTACGAGGAGCGCTACTACTCCGCCGGAAAGATACCCGGCGGATTCATCAAGCGCGAGGGTCGTCCGTCGGAGTCGGCGATACTCTCGGCGCGAGTGATAGACAGATCGATACGCTCGCTGTTTCCAGAGCACATGCGTAACGACGTCCATGTCGTAAGCACGGTGTTGTCAGTCGATCAGGTGATAGCGCCGAACATACTGGCGATAAACGCCGCGTCAGCCGCGCTCGCCATATCAGATATTCCGTGGAACGGTCCGATAGGTGCCGTCAAGATCGGATACTCCGATGGAAAATTCGTCGTCAACCCCACGGAGCAAGAGCTGTCGAACAGCCAGCTCGACCTCATAGTCGCAGGTCACAGGGGCGGGATAACCATGGTCGAGGCCGGCGCGTCGGAGGTGTCGGAAGAGCTTCTGATAGACGCGCTCGAACTTGCCCAGGGTGAGATAAACAAAATAGTTGATTTCATACTGAATATGGCTGAGCGGATTGGCCGAAAAAAAATAGAGCTGCGAGAACCTACGCGCATCGACGAGATAGACGATTGGGTCCGCTCAGAGCTCAGCGGGGAGATCTACAGCGCCATACAGATTCATGGAAAGGCAGATCGCGCCGCAGCCCTGTCAAACATATCCCAGAGGGCAGTGGACCGGTTCGCGGAGAGCTTCCCCGACTCGAAATCCTACATATCCGGACTCATAGACGACCTGACCAAAAAGGGCGTGCGCAAGCTCATTCTCGATGAGAAAAGGCGCGCGGACGGGCGCGGGATGGACGAGCTGCGGCCGATAACGTGCGAGGTCGGGGTGCTGCCGAGGACTCACGGATCCGCTCTGTTCACCAGGGGTGAAACACAGTCCCTTGCCGTGACTACGCTCGGAATGGTCGGGACCGACGATCAGATGCTCGACGGCCTCAAGTGGGATGAGCCGGCCAAGCGCTTCATACTTCACTACAACTTCCCGCCGTATTCAGTCGGCGAGGTGCGTCCCATGAGAGGGCCCGGAAGGCGTGAGATAGGTCACGGCGCGCTTGCCGAGAGGGCGTTGCGGGGGATGATTCCGGCGGAGGAGGAGTTTCCTTACGTCGTTCGGGTCGTCTCGGACATCCTGGAGTCGAACGGATCGAGCTCCATGGCAAGCGTCTGCAGCAGCAGCCTCTCCATGATGGACGCCGGCGTTCCTGTCAAAAAACCGGTCGCGGGCGTCGCCATGGGACTGATAGCGGATGACGGCAGAGTCGGAATCCTCACCGACATTCAAGGGCTCGAAGACCACTACGGGGACATGGACTTCAAGGTGACCGGAACGAGGGACGGAGTCACAGCGCTTCAGATGGACAACAAGGCCGGCGGGATCACGAGGGGGATCCTCGAACAGGCCCTCGGTCAGGCGCGCCGCGGCAGGCTGCAGATACTGGACAAGATGGACACGGCGATATCGGCCGCGAGACCCGAGATATCCCCCAACGCCCCGCGCATACTGACTCTGTCAATCGATACCGAGAAAATCCGAGACGTGATAGGCCCAGGCGGCAAGACCATTCGCTCGATAGTCGCCCAGACAGGAGCCAAGATCGACGTTGGAGACGACGGTAAGGTCTACATATCGGCCATGGAGTCATACGCCGCGGAGAGCGCCCAAAAGATAATCATAGATCTGACGAGGGAGGTCAAGGCCGGCGAGATGTTCGTAGGGCGCGTAACGCGTCTCATCAACTTCGGCGCGTTCGTCGAGATACTCCCGGGCAAGGAGGGGCTCCTCCATGTCAGCGAGATCAGCTCGCACCACATACCAAAGATCGACGACGCGTTCGGCGTAGGAGACGAGGTCTTGGTAGTCGTCAAGGAGATCGACGACATGAACCGCATAAACCTCTCGCGCAAGAGGGCTATCGAACAGAGCTCGTCGACGGAGACGGATGCCGCGCTCGTTAGTCAGCTTACAACTGAGCGAGCGCGCGACGAGCGTTACTCGACCCTCCCCAAGGGCGACAGTTCGGCGAGGCGGGATCGAGATTTCCGCACCGGAGGAGACAGGGACAGAGGGGACCGTCCGCGCGGCCCTTACCGTCCGGATAATAGAAGAAGAGACGGCAAGTGACGTAAAACTTCAAGGAGATGATCTGAATGGCCCATTACGATGGACCGAACGCGAAAGAATTTGACTGTGACGGCGGGACAAGCCCATCTGACCTCTTCAAGGTATGGGGCGTGGAGGGCGCGATAGCGGCCGCGGTGGACGGAAACCCTGTGGACCTGGGCACGATGCTGACGCGTGGAGGCTCCATTCTGCCGATCTTCCCGGAAATGCCCGAGGGGCTCGAAATTCTTCGGCATTCGGCGTCTCATCTCATGGCGCAGGCGATACTCCGCCTGTACCCTGGCGCCAGATTCGGCGTCGGTCCCTCGATAAAGGATGGGTTTTACTACGACGTACTGTTCCCATCCCCTATATCGGAGGACGACCTCCCAGTCATAGAATCCGAGATGAAGAAGATCTCCGGCGAAAAGCTCCGCGTAGAGCGAGTCGATATGACGTCGGCCGAAGCCCTTGAGAAATTCAAGGACGACCGCTTCAAGACTGAGCTGATAACGGATATTGGAGCGGAACGGGTCTCTCTCTACGGGCAGGGCGAATTTTGGGACCTGTGCCGCGGCCCTCACGTACCTGACACCGGCTGTGTGAAGCATTTCAAACTTCTCTCCCTGGCTGGGGCATATTGGAGGGGAGACGAACACAACGTCATGCTGACCCGCATATACGGCACCGCGTTCGCCGACCGTCAATCTCTGGATGACTATCTGAAACGCATAGATGAAGCGAAGAAGCGCGACCACAGAAAGCTCGGGCGCGAGCTCGACCTCTACAGCTTCCAGCCGGAGGGCCCTGGGTTTCCGTTCTTTCACCCGAAGGGCATGACCCTCATGAACACCCTCGTGGACTTCTGGCGGCATGAACATGTCAGGCGCGGATACAGCGAGGTGAGGACGCCCATCATCCTCGAAAGGGACCTCTGGGTTCGATCGGGACACATGGATCACTACAGGGAGAACATGTACTTCACCGAGATAGACGAGCGCCCGTTCGTCATCAAGCCTATGAACTGCCCGGGCGGCATTATGATCTACAAGACGTCGGTGCGAAGCTACCGAGAGATGCCGATGCGAGTCGCCGAACTCGGTACTGTTCACAGGCACGAGCGCTCCGGAGTCCTTCACGGACTCATGCGAGTCCGCTGTTTCACTCAGGATGACGCCCACATCTACTGCACCGAGGACCAGATCGGCGACGAGGTGAAGGGCGTCATGGAGCTCAATAAGCACGTATACGATATGTTCGGCTTTAAGTTCAGCGTGGAGCTGTCCACTAAACCGGAGAGTTCCATGGGCGACCCGGCGCTGTGGAATCTCGCGGAGAGCAGGCTTCAGCAAGCCCTCGATGAGACCGGAACGCCCTACAGGATCAACCCAGGGGACGGCGCATTCTACGGGCCAAAGATAGATTACCACCTAGAGGACAGCATCGGCCGCACATGGCAGTGCGGCACCATCCAGCTCGACTTCCAGCTGCCTGAGAAGTTCGACATGACCTATGTCGGCGGCGACGGCGCGGAGCACAGGCCCGTCATGATTCACCGCACTATACTCGGCAGCCTTGAGCGGTTCATCGGCATTCTCGTGGAACACTACGCCGGCGCGTTCCCGTACTGGCTCTCTCCGGTCCAGGTCAGGGTGATTCAGGTAAAGCAGGAGTTCGCTCCTTACGCGATCGAGGTTGAGAACGACTTGAAGAGGATGGGGGTTCGGACCGAGCGGGATTCCCGCGACGAAAAACTCGGCAGGAAAATCCGCGACGCCCAGATGGACAAGGTGCCTTACATGCTGGTCATAGGCGCGCGCGAGTCGAACGACCGAACCGTGTCTGTCAGATCGAGGTCGGAGGGCGAGCTCGGCTCCAAGACCACGGACGAACTCAAGTCCATCCTGGCGGCGGAGTTCAGCCCCATTTAGAGGGGATTCAACGGTGTCATACTCCGACAGAAAGGCGATATGACCGAGGACGCCGGCATGATTCCGAACAGCGATCAAGTGTATGAGACGCCCAAGATCCTGGGATCGGGTGACAGTTGTGTTGTGGTCGAGTTCTCGGACGCGATAGACATGGAGGCCAACATCAGACTTCAGGACCTCAGGAGGATTATGGAGACGTGGAGCGTCCCCGGAATCCGCGAGTGTGTGCCGACCTATCGCTCGCTGTCGGTATATTACAATCCCCTTAAAATAACTCGGCCTAAGCTCGAGGAGACAATCCGCAGGGCTCTGGAATCCATAGGCCGCCGTGCGGAGCGCGAGAGGCGAACGCTGGTGATCCCCGTCTCATACGGCGGCGAATTCGGCCCCGACATGGAGAGCGTCTCAAACCACACCGGACTCCCTGAGGACGAGATAATACGCAGGCATACGAACGCCGATTACTACTGCTACATGCTCGGTTTCACCCCCGGATTCGGATACCTGGGGGGCATGGACGAATCGCTCGCGACGCCCAGGCTTCGAAACCCGAGGCTCATCATCCCGGCTGGCAGCGTCGGGATAGCCGGGAATCAGACCGGAGTGTACAGCGTGGACAGCCCCGGAGGATGGAGATTGATCGGCCGCACTCCCCTGAAGCTCTTCGACCCGGGCGACGACGCCAACCCGACCCTGATGGAGGCCGGCGAATGGGTCAGATTCAGGGGAATTTCGCCGGGCGAATATGCCTCTATCCTGGAGGATGTCCACTCCGGCAGGTATATCCCTGAGCGCTCGGCGGAGGCAGGCTGAGAGGCATGTCATTTGTTGTCGAAAGACCTGGCATGATGACCATAGTACAGGATCTCGGCAGGTGGGGACGCCAGTTCATGGGTATTCCCGTATCGGACCCCATGGATCAGTTCTCGCTTCGGATCGGCAACGTAGTGCTCGGCAACGATCAAAACGCCGCCGCCCTTGAGATTGTCTCATCCGGCCTGGACATTACGGTGAACGTCGAACAGTGCGTCGTGCTCGCCGGCGCGGACTTGAACATGAGGATAAACGGCCTGGCCTCTCCGCCCTGGACTGTGAACTACATACCGCGGGGCGGCAGGATAACTATCGATGGACCGCCAAAGGACGGAATCCGCTCTTATCTCTGCTTCAGCGGCGGTATCGGAGTTCCTCCGGTGATGGGAAGCCGCTCGACGTATGTCAAGGCGTCCCTCGGAGGATACAAGGGCAGGGCGCTCAAGGCCGGAGATGTCGTAAGCCTCTGCGACCCCGCGCCCCTCTGGCGCCGAGGCGTCGGATTTGCCTGTCCAGCCGATATGCGCCCTACGCAGTGCAACGACGAGCCGCTTTATACGATGGACGGACCGCAGATCGACGCGTTCACACAGTCTGGGATAGATACGTTTTACGGCGAGACATTTACAGTGACCCGCGATACCGACAGGATGGGCTGCCGCCTCGACGGCCCGGAGATAGGACGCCGCAAGCCTCCGGATATAATCTCGGACGGGATCGCACAGGGCGCGGTCCAGGTGCCCGGCCGCGGACGCCCGATAGTCATGATGTCCGACAGGCAGACGACCGGAGGATACACGAAGATAGCCGTGGTCAGCACATGGTCGATAGCCCGCCTGGCCCAGAGGATACCGGGAGACGAGGTTCGATTTCAGAGGGTTGGCGAAGAGGAGGCAGTATCATACCTTTTGAGGTTTGAGCGAGACCTATGGCGGCTGGATAATATGCGGGCGGCATACAGATCGAAGCCGCATTATTACTGAATGGAATGTTTGGAGTGAACTCGCATGGGGCTTATGTCCATCGACATGAACAGCGATCTTGGTGAAAGTTTTGGCGTATGGAGGATGGGCGACGACGCGTCCGTCCTAGCGTTCGTGTCATCCGCCAACGTGGCGTGCGGATATCACGCTGGGGATCCGTCCACGATGCGACATACGGTGGAGCTCTGCGCGCGCGCCGGGGTATCGATAGGAGCCCACGTGTCGTATCCCGACCTGATCGGATTTGGCAGAAGGAACATGGCGTGTACGCCGGACGAAGTGTATGATTACTGCCTCTATCAGATAGGCGCGCTAAGCGCGTTCTGCCGCGCGCAAGGAGTCGGGCTGCGGCATGTGAAGCCGCACGGCGCTCTGTACAACCAGGCCGCAAAGGACGAAAAACTGGCGGAGGCGGCAGCTCGCGCGGTCAAGGATGCCGGGGATGGGATAATCCTCGTAGGGCTCGCCGGATCGAAATTAGCCGCCGCGGCTCGGGATGCGGGCGTGAAGTTCGCGTCGGAGGCATTCGCGGACAGGGCGTACCTCAAAGACGGATCGCTGATGCCGCGTTCGCGGAGCGGCGCGGTGATTCACGACGCTGAAATCGCGGCGCGACGGGCGGTTCAGATAGCGACCACCGGAACGATCACAGCCGACGACGGAACGGATATTCGTCTAGAACCCGATACGATATGCCTGCACGGCGACACCGAAGAGGCTGTCAGAATGGCCGCGGCCGTGAAACGCGCTCTGGACTTGGCCGGAGTCGAGGTAAGACCGCTGTAATCGCAGCGGATCCGACGTATCTGCGTCACAAAAAACCAAATCACCCTCATGGGTCGAGCTCGCTATTCGAGAGAACCACTGAGTTCGGAAATAAGTTTAGTCCCAACCCATTGCGCTATGGATTAGTTCCTCAACTTTCGCAGTAGCTCAACAGTGCCTAGAGCCTTGAAAACTCAATAAAAAACGGCATAAACAAGCGAAAAAAACGACATGGGACTCATTTCAGGGTAACTGGTCATGATCTTCGATCACAACGAGCGATGGAAATAGAGGCGAATCAATTTCAGTAGGAAATTGTATTACCTATCCCAGATAAACTGGAAAAGCAACTTTCAAGTTTTCGTGTGTCAAATTTTCGTGCCAAATTTGGCATGAAAATTTTTCCTAAGTATCTATCTGGAACGCCTTGTTGAACTCATGCGCGACGTACCGGACAAAACCGACACGGAGTCGGTAGCATAAGAAAAGCCGCGCGTAAAGAACTGCCGCAACCGCAACTTCGCACATTGGCAGCTGAGTAGCGAGAACTCTTATTTCTTGAGCAAGTCAGAGTGGGAACCGGTACGTTCGAGTACAAGCATTCCTTCAATAATGCGATAAATAACTATCCAATCGGGCTCGACGTGAAAATCTCTATACCCGATCCATTCGCCTCTCAGCGAGTGATCCTCGTAGATCTGTGGTAATGGTTGATTATTCAATAGCAAGACGATGGGAGGGAACATCTTCATAACGTCTCGTCCTTGATGCGCAACCTGTTTAACATCTTTTTTGAATTTCGGGGTGTAGGAAAAATCAAGCATCGTCGTCATTCAACAAAGATGCCATAAAGTCCTCCATGTTATGGAACGGTCCTATCAGGTTTTGCATATCCGCAGATTCCCGCAGCGCCGCAATCGTCTCCTCGTTCGGCTCGTGTCCTTCGATGGAGTCAACAAGCTCTACGACACGCGCTAATTCGTTGTCGGAGAGGCGGTTAATTCGACTGAATAAATCTTCCCTGGTTGCGGTTTGAGTCGTCGGCATTACAATCAGCTCCCTTCTTGTGGATTATAGCTCAACTTTCGCAGTAGCTCAACAGTGCCTAGAGCCTTGAAAACTCAATAAAAAACGGCATAAACAAGTGAAAAAAAGCGACATGGGACTCATATCAGGGTAACTTACCATGATCTGCGATCACAACGAACAATGGAAATAGAGGCGAATCTATTTCCTAAGTATCTATAGTAAATGAACCGCATCGAGCTGGATTCTCATTTCTTGTCATCAACGGCCTTTAAATAAAGCCGAATCTCCCCTGACACGCTTCGGCCCGACGGGTTTTTCAACGTTTCGAGCATTCCTCGGACGCCGCCCGCCAGAAACGATGCGACGAAATCCTTCATTGGCAGTTCATGGCCGTCGATATAAACGCGCGCCGGAAGGTCGCATCTCCTGGTCATATCCGCTATGACGGATACGAGCCTGTCTATATCGCCTGCGCCGTATACGAGACTGCCGTCGCCCCGCCCGCGGCGGTCGTAGACGGCGAACACCCCAGCGCGTTCCGGGAAGGACTCATTCTCCTTCATTACCCATATTTTTGGCAGTTGCAGGTCCTTCCCGCCCTCCAGTATCACTACGTCGGCATTCGGGAAGTATCTGCCCGCCAGATCGCGGACGTCAATCTCGCCGGCGTTGCGGCAGAGAGTTTCATGTCTCAGCGACCCGCCGCTCCCCCAAAGAAGTGACGATACGCCCAGCTCGTTCGCGGCCCCTGAGTCCGTGTCCGGGGGGGACGCCGCGAACTCCTGCGTCCTTTTTATATAGCCGACGCTGAAGCCTAGCTCGCTCAAGGCGCTTATCAGCACCCGGCAGAGTGTGCTCTTGCCCGAGTCCTTGCAGCCCGAAACAGCTATCACGTTCATATATCATGCGCCTCCTGCCTGCGGCAGCTCATATCCGCCCATGCGAACGACAGCTTCCCTCCACTCGCCGCTCTCGATGGCCTTGATCAGAGCGCCCGACGCCGGGTGGTTGAAGAACCCCTCCGAGAACACTAGTTCGTAAGGCTCCGTCGCTATGGGGATAAAGTGCAGCCCAAGCGCCGCCGCCGCCGATGCGATGCCGAGCGTGGCGTCGGCCACGCCCGAAGCGACCTTATTGGCCGCCTCGAGATGGGTTATCGAGATCCTGTCGTATCCGAGAACATCGGCCGCGCTCAAGCCGTTGTCCCTGAGCATGTAATCCAGCAACACCCTCGTCCCAGCTCCAGGCTGGCGGTTTTCGAACATCACCTCGCCGGAAGCCAGATCCGCGAAGCCGCGTATGTCCTTCGGGTTGCCTGGAGCGGTTATTATGCCCTGCTCGCGGCGGAAGATCAGCATGCGGCGCCAATTCCTTCCTGCCGCGAACTGCGCGATGTAACTGGTGTTGTAGGTCCCGTCCGAGGCATCCAGAAGATGCGCCGCCGCCAGATGCGCCTCCTCCCGGCCGAGCGCCGCGAGTCCGCCCATGCTGCCAACCGCCCTTATCGCGAAGTCGCATCCAAGATCGCGCATGATGGGCGCCAGGAGGCCCACTGCCGGGTCATCCGATCCCTGAAAGAGGATTCTCTTCGAAAAATCCACGCGCCTCGTGAGGCGCACGGAGACCCCAGTCCCCTTGGGGCATTCGAGCGTCTCCTCAGACAGCATTACTATTCCGTCCGCCTCCGCCAGAGCCCATAGGACGCTCGCCCCCGCGGTGAGCGGCCAGCATAGCATTTTCCCGCCTACTGACGCGCACTTCACCCTCAGCCACTCGGCGATGCCCTGCGGCGACGAGTGCTGGGTCATGAACGACGCCGCAAGCGTCTCCTTCGAATCAATTGCCTCGGAGATGCAGTCCCTTGGCATCGCCTCGCCGGAGAGCAGTTTCAGAATCGGGTAGACGAGCGACCACAGAGTGACCGCGCATGACATCGGGAATCCGGGGGAGACTATGACTGGTGTGCCGCCCACGTTGGCGGCCATGGCTGGTCTGCCCGGCTTCATCCGCACGTATCTGAACAACATGCGTCCCAGGCCGGAGAGTATGTCGGCGGAGTGATCACGTTTCCCCTTTGCCGAACCGGCGCTCACCAGGACGAGGTCGTAGCCGCGCGCGGCGCTCAGCACCGCATCCTTTATGACGTCGGGATCGTCCGGCATTATGGGGGACACGTCCAGCGAATAGCCCCACGACTTGAAGACTGATCCTGCGTAGAGGGAGTTGCTGTCCGCCACGAGACCGGCCGGTATGCTCTTGCCGGAGAGCCATTCGTCACCGGATACTATCTCGTCGCCGGTCGGTATAAAGAGCGTCCTGGGCTTCGCGCGCACAGAGACCTCACCGACGCCGGCACACAACATGAGGGAGATGAGCGCGCACGTCACAGGCTCGCCCCGGCTGGCGATCAACTGCCCGTTCATCACGTCCTCGCCGACGGCCCTGACGTTCTCGCCCTGAGTCAGGCTTCGGAAAACTCTCAACTGGCAGGCTTCTGTATGGTCGTCCGACGCAGTTGGATCGAACGACGTATCCTCCACCATCACGACGGAGTCGTGACAACCCACAGGCATACCGGTGTTGACCCAGGAAAATTCATCCGGCCCGAGCGTGACAGGCGTCGCCGGAGACGCGCCGGCAGTCGCGCACGACTGCACTGCATACCCGTCCACTGCCGAGGCTGAGTAATGGGGCACGTTTCTCATGGAGTAAACGTCGTCCGCGAGCGTGAAGCCAAGCGCGTCACGCGCCCTCATCCTCTGTCTTTTGAAGGGGACAGACGCGAACTCGTCCAGAAGAATTTTCAGAGCCTCGTTCAAAGAACAGTGTTCTGAGTGCCCGAGTGCCCTTACCACAGCCAAACCTCAGCCATCTCTCCCTTCCTGAGCGTCTCGGTGTCGGGGCGCAGCCTTATGAACCCGTCGGCTCGCCTCATTGCCGACACGTATCCCGACTTCGCGGCGAGAGGAGAGACTCCGTCCCTCCCAACCCTGGCCGGTATGAACTCGTCTGGACCTGTTCGCCCCAGCACGTCCTCCGCGAGGGGGAACATGCAGTACTTCCCGACGTCTCGCACGCCAGATCCGCACATGGCGTTTATCAGGGGCAGTGCGACGAATATCGACGATACCATGCAGGAGAGGGGATGGCCCGGAAGACCGATGATCAACTTCCCTCTCCCCTCCGACCCGCCGATGAGGGTGGGCTTGCCCGGCGTCATGTTGATGCCTCGCACCAGCAGTCCAGGATCCGACAGCTCGCCGATCAACCGGACTGTGTGATCCCTGGCTCCGACGGACGAGCCGCCGGATATCAGGACGACCCCGCACTCACGGATTGCCTCCTCCGCGCGGGACTTGAGGTCCTCCCAGACATCCGGCGCTATCCCATATGATTTGGACGCCATCCCGTATCTCTTCAGGAGGGCCTGTATTATGGAAGTGTTTGTGTTCCTGATGAAGCCTTTCGGGAGCCGAGGCGTCTCCGCCGGAACGATTTCATCCCCGGTGGAGATCACCCCTACGCATATGTCCATGATGCTGACAGTTGTAATTCCAAACGCGGCGAGAAGCCCTGGCACAGATCTGTCTATCATCTCGCCCCTGCGCAGCAAAATATCGCCGCCCGATATCTCCTCGGCGGCGCTCATCACGTTCTCGCCCC
>JAISLO010000230.1 GCA_031290815.1 Synergistaceae bacterium
TACGGCGCTCTCGTCGCTCAGGGGCGGAAGGGTGCAGATCCTCGTGGCCACGGATGTGGCCGCTCGCGGGCTCGACATAGACGGAGTGAGCCATGTAATCCAGTTCGGACTGCCGGGGAATCTCGAAGCGTTTGTTCATCGCAGCGGACGCACCGGGCGAGCCGGCCATGAGGGCTCGAACCTTGTCCTGCTGACGACCCGCGAAGCCCGTCAATTCAAACAGATGATTCACGGATCGAACATGCAAATGCAGATCATATCAGCTCCGGATGCGTCGGAGATTGAGGGACAGTCGAAGGTTCGCTTTGAAAAGGTGCTGATTGATCACGCGCTCGAGAGCGACGAGTATCACTCCTGGGCGAACGAGATAATGAAGCGGGAGGACGCGCGCGATATGGTGGCAGGGCTGCTCGCCAAGGCATACGGGGATCAGCCGAGGGGTTACTCCATCCGTGCCGACATCGAGGCGGAGATGAGCCGCGACAAGAACCGCAGGGATACCGCGCCGCCTTATCCTTCAAGGGGCAGACTCGGACAAACGTCCGGCGGAAGGCCGCAGCGCGCTTCTATGGAGGGCGGCGTTCAGCTGCAAATAGAGGGCGGACGCGACAACGGCTGGGAAGTCGGGCCGCTGCTGGGGGCCATCTGCCGTTCGATGGGCGTAAACAGGGAAGACGTCGGCAACATTCGCCTGCGCGAGGGTTCGGCCACCGTAGAGCTCTCGGCCAGGGCAGCTGAGATGTTGGAATCGCGTAAGGCGCGCATGACCAAGGAGGGCATTCAGATTACCGCAATGAAGGCTCTCACGAGGCCTGCGAGCGCAGAGCAGAGGCCCTATGCCAGATCCCGCGACAGAGTTCCGCGGCCGGAGAGGATGGATCGGGGGGAGAGGTCCGTCCGAAGCAGAAGATCGGATTCCGACCGTCCGAGGGGCAGGAGGTACAGCTGAGAATGCGCTGACGCCGAGCCCGCGTCAAGTTAGCAGGGCTTCAGAGCGGCGTTTATCGCGATATTACGTTTAGTTTTTGAGAGAGTTTAAGTTAAAGAGGAGAGGCCTTCGGTCGATTTGGTATAATCCTTAAAAAAAGGAGGCTGCCGTCGACGGAAGGCCTGCGGTAAATAATGCCATACCCAGGCAGATAGCTATAGCATATGGACAATTTGGGAACATATTTTATAGTCGTCTTTGAGCTCTTTGACAAAGTAAGATAATTCCAATAAAATACTACCGAAGAAAAAATCGAACGCGTCAGTACGGAATATTCCGGCGACAGGAGCGAAGGCCAGCGAAAAATCTGGTAATATAAATGCAGTAATCGGACCACAATAAACAGTTCGAGCAATCAATTAGCGTGTGTCATCAAAGTGCAGTATGCAGGCGTTCTTTTACAACGAAAACGTCACATGTGTGTTGGTGGTGGATTGGAGGGATGCCGAGGAAGCCTTGTGTTGTCGTTCCAACGGGGCCTTTCTGTTTCTACGCGGTCGAATGACGCGCCAAACGGGTCACGCAATCATTAAGTATCCATTAGCTGAAACACGCGCCGCCACAATGGGAAGTTTGACATCCCCGGCCGGATTGCCGGGACGTGGAGGTCAATCAGATGCAAATACTTATCTGGAGGTGTTCTGAGTTGAAGTTGAAGCGGAGATTTATCTTTTTGGCAACGGTGCTCAGCATGTTTGTGTTGTTGATGTCAGTGACAGGTGCGGCGGCTGCCGAGAAAAAATATAAGATAGCCACAGTGGTCAAGGTGGATGGCATTGCCTGGTTCGACCGTATGAGGGTGGGCGTGGATGAATATGCCAAGGAGACGGGACATGACCTGTGGATGGTCGGTCCCGCAAAAACCGACGCCGCGGAGCAGGTTCAGATAATCGAAGACCTGATCGCCCAGGGAGTCGATGCTCTCTGCATAGTGCCGTTCTCCGTGGAGGCTGTGGAACCTGTGCTTAAAAAAGCGCGTGACGCCGGCATAGTGGTCATCTCCCACGAGGCATCGACCCAGGAGAACGTCGATCTCATAATTGAAGCGTTCGACAACCACGCTTACGGGGCGAACATTATGAAGGATCTCGGAAAAAATATGGGCGGCAAGGGCGGTTATATATGCACCGTGGGAAGCCTGACTTCAAAGTCGCAGAACGAGTGGATAGACGGCGCCGTCGCATACCAGAAGGAAAATTTCCCCGACATGTACGAGGTAACGTCGCGCATAGAGACTTATGACGACGCGACCATCGACTATCAAAAGATCAAGGAAGCCCTCGTGGCATACAAAGACCTGAAGGGCATCTGCGGAGGCCCGATGCCGACCTCCGCCGGAGCGGGGCTGGCAATAGAGGAGCGCAATTTGCAGGGGAAGGTGTTCTTCACCGGAACTGGGCTGCCCTCCATAGCCGGTCAGTATCTCAAGAGCGGCGCCATCCAGACGATACAGTTCTGGGATCCGGCAATCGCCGGCAAGGTCATGAACAAAATAGCGATCGCGTTCCTCGACGGCAAGAAGGAAGAGATCAAAGACGGAGCCAACCTTGGCTTCCCCGGTTTTGAGAGCATCAAGCAGGACACGGAGAAGAAAAACCTCTTCTACGGCGCCGGCTGGGTGGTCGTTACCAAGGATAACGTTGACGAGTACAATTTTTAAAATTTAATCTATATGACGAAGGGGAGCGGTTAAATCGTTCCCCTTTGTCGCGGATGTCGGACTGGAGACGTGCATGAGCGGCGAAATCGTAAACCTGACTGAAATAGAAAAGAGTTTTGGTGGAGTTCAAGTTCTGAGCAAGGTATCCCTGAGCGTCAAGGAAGGGGAAATTTGCTGTCTCGCCGGTGAAAACGGGTGCGGTAAGTCCACCCTGATCAAGATCATCTCAGGGGTTTATTCGCATGACGGCGGGCAGATCGCTCTGAATGGCAGGACATACCCGCGTTTGAATCCAATCGACTCCATTCGGGAGGGCATCCAGGTAATCTACCAGGACTTCTCCCTGTTCCCAAACCTCACTGTCGCCGAAAACCTGGCGCTGAGCGATCAGGTGGAGAGCGGAAGAGCCATAGTATCGTGGGAGCGGATGCGCCGCATAGCCGGCGAGAGCCTCGCAATGATAGGCATCGAGATGGACCCTGACAAGACGGTGGAGGAGCTGCCGGTCTCCGGCAAACAGCTTGTGGCGATCGCGCGCGCCGTCTACTGCAACGCCCGGCTGATTATAATGGACGAACCCACCACGACCCTGACTCAGAAGGAGATAGATTCGCTTTTCACTCTTATCCGAAACCTCAAGGAAAAGGGCATCTCCACCCTGTTCGTCAGCCACAAGATCAGAGAGATGCTGGACATTACCGAGAAAATTACCATTATGAGGAACGGGCGCGTCGTAGCCGGCGGAGATACCGGGGAATTCGACGAAATCAAGATCACCCAGGCTATGACGGGACGCGACATCGGAGGCGAGCGCTTTCACTGGAGCGGGGTTGACGAGGAACCTCTGCTTCGCACGGAAAAACTCTCCAGACGCGGCGCTTTCAGCGACATAGACCTGACAGTTCGCAGCGGCGAAATAGTCGGCATAACAGGTCTGTTGGGTTCCGGCCGCACGGAATTGGCATTGGCCTTGTTCGGCCGCAGCCCGGCCGACGGCGGAAAAATATTCCGGAGCGGCATGGAGGTGGTTATACGGTCCATTCAGGACGCAATGGAAAACGGGATCGCCTACGTGCCGGAGGACCGCCTGACCGAAGGGCTTTTTCTCGAACAGTCCATCGAACGCAATCTCTTTGCCAACACGTACAAGAAATTCGAGAGGTTCGCCGGTCTGCTCGATTTCAAAAAGATCCGAGCGGCCGCTGACAAGGCGATGGACGACTACGGCATCGTCTCGCCGGATATAGCCCTGCCGGTGCGCTCGTTGTCTGGCGGCAACCAACAGAGGGTTGTGCTCGCACGTTGGATGTCCACGGGCGCTGAAGTTCTCATATTGAACGGGCCGACCGTCGGAGTGGATGTCGGGTCGAAGTTCGAGATACATAAAAAACTGCGGGAAATAGCGGAACGCGGAGTTGGGATATTGATCTTTTCAGACGATATCCAGGAACTCATCATGAATTGCAATCGAATCCTGGTCATTCACAAGGGGCGGTTCACCGATGAACTGCAATCGGATTGCCTGAAGGAACACGACCTCATAGATCGCCTCAATGCATACAGATGACCGTCACATTCCAGGGAGTGTCTGGCAATGGATAAAATCTTGAGAAAAAATGAGTTTTGGCTGTTCTGCATCCTCCTTCTCATGGCTTTCATCGTAGGAGGCTCGAATGACGCGTTCTGGTCGAGAACCAATCTGTTCAGCCTCTTTAAAAGCAGCGTGGTCATGGGTATTTTCGCGCTCGGCGTGCTCCTGGTCATAGTCTCGGGCGGCATAGACATATCATTTCCCGCTTTCGCGGTCTTTTCGTTTTATATCACCGTAAAATACCTTTTATACATAAAGTTCACCGGCCCTGTCGTAATCCCGTTTGCCATGTCCATGGCCATAGGGACGCTCCTTGGGCTCATGAACGCATTTCTGATATCGACGTTCAAACTCATTCCACTGATAGTCACGCTGGGTACAGGAAGCGCCGTAACCGGTTTTTTGAGGGCGTTCGTCGGCACCGGGACATTGTCCAACCTGCCGCAGCCGCTGATCGATTTTTCCAGATGGAATATCTACACGGAAACCCTGTCCGACGGCTCGGTCATAGGTTTTTCGGGTTCCTTTTTGATACTGATAGCGCTGTCCCTGGCCGTCGCGTTTGTTCTTCGCAGGACGACTCTGGGGCGCGGCGTTTACGCAATGGGAGGGGATTTGACTGCCGCCGTTCGCGCCGGACTTCCCGTGCCAAAGCTGTATTATTTTACGTATGGTCTCGTGGGCGCGTTGGCGGGTACAGCCGGCATAGTCCACTGTTCTCTCATACGCCTTGCCAACCCGCGCGATCTGGAGGGGGCCGAGATGGAGGTCATAGCGGCCGTCGTCCTCGGTGGCGCCAGCCTCACCGGAGGCAAGGGAACCGTATCGGGAACCATCCTCGGGGTATTTTTGATAGTGCTGATCAAGGGCAGTCTCATCCTGGTGGGAATACCTACCGATTGGCAAAAAGTGGCGATAGGCGTCGTTCTGATAACGGCAACGGCGCTGACCGCATATCGCTCTTCGAAGGGAGGCCGATAGGCGTGAATTTCGGGTTCGGAAAAATAGCAAAGGGCGAGGGCAACATACGCCAGCTCTCTTTCATAACCCTCTGTACCTTCATCCTGATGTGCTGGCTTCTGCCGGATACATTTTTGACCGTGCGCAATTTCAGGTCGATGTCGTTTCAGTTCCCCGAGCTCGGGATACTGTCCCTTGCCATGATGCTGGCGATGCTGACCGGAGGCATAGACCTGTCCCTCGTTGGAATCGCCAACCTCGCCAGCATCCTGGGGGCTTTTGTCTTCGTCAAGATAATGCCGCCCGATTCCCCGGAGGGCGTCGTTCTGGTCTATATTGCCGGGGTCGTCGCGCTCGCCGTTTTTGTGGGAATGTCTTGCGGCCTGTTGAACGGTTTCCTGATCTCCAGGCTCAACGTACCTCCAATACTCGCGACGCTCGGGACGATGCAGCTATATACCGGCATTGCAATTGTGCTGACCAAGGGGGCTGCCGTCATCGGTTTCCCAGCGCGGTATTCCGTGATAGGCAACGGAAGCGTCGCGGGGTTCGGGGTTCCTCTCATCATATTTATATTGCTGCTGACAGCGTTCACGGTCTTGCTGCGCAAAACGAATTTCGGCATCAACCTCTACCTGATAGGATCGAATGCGAAGGCCGCCCTGTTCTCTGGCATAAAGGTCGGCAAGGTCCTCATGATCTCGTACATGATCGGAGGTTTGATGGCCGGGTTGGCTGGATTGATAATGAGTTCCCGAACGAACGGCGCAAAGGCCGATTACGGCACTTCATACATCTTGCAGTCCATCCTCGTGGCCGTTCTCGGAGGCGTAAAGCCCACCGGCGGCTCCGGTTACGCGATAGGCATCCTCATTGCCGTCCTCGCCTTGCAGTTTCTGAGCAGCGGGTTCAGCATGCTCCGCTTCAGCAATTTCGCAAAGGAATTTGTGTGGGGCGTTTTTTTGCTGGCCATAATGATAGTAAACTATTTCACCAACGAACGAAACAAGAGCTGATACTGTGTCAAAAAGATTGGGGGGATTGCCATGAACGGTAAGATCAATCTGCGGCGCTCGTTTTTTTCCGAATGCGAGAAGGAGTTGGGAACATGGGGTGGGCTCAGAGCCTCCACATTTATTTATTCCACCGGAGTCTACGGAATACGCGTCGGCAACGAACGCGGAGAAATTGTGGTTCTGCCGTGGAACGGCCAGATGATATGGGATGTCGTTTTCGATGGGGTAAACCTCAAGATGAAAAGCCAGTTCTCCGAACCGGTTGACTCGACGCTTCTGGTCGACACATACGGCGCGTTCCTCACGCACTGCGGCGCCCGCAGGATGGGCACACCAGCGCCCGAGGATGACCATCCCCTCCACGGGGAGCTGCCTTGCGCGCCTTATCGCGAGGCATTTCTCACCTTTGGGGAGGAATCCGGCAAATGGTTTCTGGGCGTAGGGGGAGTATACTCATACAAGCAGGGATTTGGAGATTATTACGACGCGTCTCCCGAGGTACGTTTATTCGAGGACAGCACGGTCCTTGACATAAGGATGAGCATCAAAAACCTGAGCAACTATCCGATGGATTTAATGTACATGTGCCACGCCAACTTTTTGGCCGGAGAGGACACCCGCATCGTCCAATCGAGTGGCTGGAGCGTTGACGATATGATCTTGCGCACGAGCATCCCGTCTCACGTGAAGCCGACTGAGGAATTCATGAATTTCCTCGAAAAACTCAAATCAAATCCTGAATTGACAGCCCGCATGAGGCCAGGAGACGAATATGACCCTGAAATCGTCTTTTTCCTGCGCAATGTCGCGGCCGATCCGGACGGTTATGCCCATTTCATGCAGGTGTTTCCGGATGGCCGCGCGCACTATGTTACCTACAGGCCGCGCGAGCTGGATCATCATGTCAGGTGGATTTTAAAGGACAAAAATCAGCATGTTTTCGGCATACTGCCCGCAACATGCGAACCCGAGGGATATACGGCCGAAAAAAAGAAGGGCACAGTTCGTTCCCTCGCGCCGGGGGATTCGGCTGATTTCCGCGTCAGGGCCGGGCTGGTCGATGCCGGCCGCGCCGCTCAAATAGAGAGGATTGTAAACGGCTGTCTGTGATGGAGGAGAGTGGGGAAGACATGAAAATAGCCGTCATCTGAAGCAATATTATAGACCTCGTCACAACCGTTACCCGCATGCCCCGTCTGGGAGAGACAATCGAAGCGCCCGCGTTCGACATGGGGTTCGGAGGCAAGGGGGCCAACCAAGCGGTAGCCCTTGCCAAACTCGGGGGAGATGTTCTCATCGTGACCAAGGTCGGGGATGACCTGTTTGGCCCAAGCGTAAAGAAGAATTTTGAACGCTTTGGAATGGATACCAGATATGTAGATATCGTCCCTGGAATGTCCAACGGAGTAGCGCCGATATTCGTCGATCCCGACGCTAACAACAGCATCCTGATCGTCAAGGGCGCCAACAACAAACTGGCGCCGGAAGACATAGACCGCGCGGCGGATGATATCAGAAAATGCAGCCTCATAATCCTTCAGCTCGAAGTTCCGCTGGAGACGGTGTATTACGCGATAGAGTGGGGGGAGAAAAACGGCGTTCCTGTAATCCTGAATCCCGCCCCCGCTGTGGAGTTGGATTACAAATATGTGCGCAAGGTATCGTTCCTCATTCCTAACGAGACTGAACTCGAAACCATAACGAAGATGCCCGTTTCCACTCTGGATGAGATTAAATCGGCCGCCGGCAGCCTGATAAAAGAGGGTGTCAAGACCGTAATAGTCACGTTGGGCGCGAAGGGTTCACTGTTGGTCACAGAGGACGGCGAAGAACTAGCTCCGCCCTTTGTGGTGAAATCGGTGGATTCCACAGGGGCAGGCGACGCTTTCATAGGCAGTTTCGCGTATTACTACACCAAGACCGGCAATGTCCTGGAGGCGATGAAAACGGCCAATCGCTACGCTGCGCTCTCCACCACGAAACCAGGAACGCAGAAATCATTCGCCTCCATCGATGAGTTCGAGGCGGCAGGCAGTTAGGCGGCATACACTGACGAATACAGAAAATACGGCTCTCGTTTGGGATATTTCGGCATGAAAGGACCTCTGATGGCTGAACCTCGTAGTTCGGGTTTTGTGTTGTCTCTTTTGTGCAGGAGTAAAAGATGAGCGGAAGATTCTTTGAGACGCTGGAACGATTCAGAAACAGCACAGCCCTCATAACCGAGTCGGGAGACATTGTCACGTACTCCGAACTGTTGGATGACGCCGACTGGCTATCGTCGGAGATAGCGCCCCGCAGCGTCGTCTTCCAGGTGTGCCGCAACGACGCGGAGTCCGTGTCGGCGTATGTCGGTTTTCTGCGGCGGGGCGTCGTGCCTCTTCTGATAAACGGCTCTATAAACGGCGAGGCGTTCCGCGCTTTGGCTGATGCGTACCGCCCGTCGCATATCTTCATGCCGCATGATTTCCCCTCGGAGGACGCTTCGCCTGTTCGCGAGATCGGCGGTTATCGGCTCATAGAGACCGGGTGCGAGATCGACTACGATGTCAACCCCGAGCTGGCGCTGCTTTTGACGACATCGGGCAGCACCGGGAGCCCTAAATTTGTCCGGCAGTCCTATAAAAATATATCCAGCAACACTCGTTCCATAGCAGAATATTTAAATATCGAGCAGGATGACAGGGCGATAACCACTCTGCCTATGAGCTACACGTATGGACTTTCCATAATCAACACGCACCTCTCAGCCGGGGCCGCGCTGATCTTAACGGACAGGACGCTGATGGAGAGGGAGTTTTGGAATTCACTGAAAAACCACGAGGCCACTACGTTCGGCGGGGTTCCATATACATACGAGATGCTGAAAAAACTGCGTTTTGGCAGGATGCGGCTTCCTTCGCTGCGATACCTGACGCAGGCGGGCGGCAAGCTCTCATCCGAGATGTGCGCGGAATTTATAGGCATCTGCGGCGCCGGAGGGGTGAAGTTTATAGTGATGTACGGACAGACCGAGGCCACGGCGCGTATGAGCTATCTGCCGTGGGAGAGCGCGCCCTCGAAACCGGGCAGCATAGGCGTCGCCATACCGGGCGGCGAATTTTCGCTGAGAGACGACGACGGGCGCGTCATAGGGGAGCCCGGCGTGCCCGGCGAGCTGATCTACAGGGGTGACAACGTGACGCTTGGCTACGCCCTAAACCGCTTCGACCTGGCTCGCGGAGACGACCGCGGCGGCGTGCTGGAGACGGGAGACGTGGCTTATTTTGACGAGGACGGTTTTTACTACATCGTCGGGAGAAAAAAGCGTTTTCTCAAGATATTCGGCAACCGAGTCAACCTCGACGAGGTCGAGCGGCTGATCAAAAAAACGGGAGCCGACTGCGCGTGCGGCGGCGCAGACGATGCGCTGAGGATATATACCACCTGCGAGGATACTGAAATGCTGAGACAATACGTCCTGCGGCACACCGGCATAAATCCCGCCGGTTTCTCAGTCGTGAAGACAGACGAGATCCCCAGGAACTCGTCAGGCAAGGTGTTGTATTCAGAGCTGGAGGGCAAATAGATGTTTCAGTTTGAGGAAATAGCCTCTCTGCCTCCTTTTTCTCTGGCACAAAGGGACAAAGAGGCCCTCTTTGAAAGGGCGATGACCGACCTGACCCTGCATCACCTCGAAAGATGCATGGATTACAAGAAGATCGTCCAGGGGCTTGGTTTCGATCCAAAATCAAGTCACGGAGTTTTGGACTTTCCGTTTTTGCCGGTCAGGCTGTTTAAATCACATGAGCTGCTGAGCACGGACAGGTCGGAGATCGTAAAGACGATGACCTCGTCTGGGACCACCGGACAGAGGGTGTCAAAGATATTCCTTGACCGCGAGACGTCGGCGCGCCAGACGAAGGCTCTGGCTCGGATAGCGTCGGATTTCCTGGGAGGGCGCAGGATGCCCATGCTCGTCATCGACTCCAGCGATCTTTTGAAGAACCGCAGTATGTTCTCGGCTCGCGGGGCCGGAATACTCGGTTTTTCGATGTTGGGACGCGACGTGACCTATGCGCTGGATGGCGAGATGAAGCTGAACTTCGATGCCGTCGAGGATTTCTTGGACCGTCACAGGGACGAGAACATACTGCTCTTCGGCTTTACATTCATGATATGGGAACATTTTTACAAGACTCTCGCCAAATCCGCCAGACGCCTGCCCATAGAGAACGGCATCGTCATCCACGGCGGCGGGTGGAAGAAGATGCGGGATGAAGCCGTTGATTCGGCCTCGTTCAGGGAAGCCCTGCGTTCGGTTTGCGGAGCCTCTCGCGTCCACAACTACTACGGCATGGTAGAGCAGACAGGATCCATCTTCATGGAGTGCGAAGAAGGGCGTCTGCACTGCTCCATATTCTCCGATGTCATAGTGAGGAACCACATGGATTTCTCGCCCTGCCGGACCGGAGAGGATGGTCTGATACAGGTGATATCCCTGCTTCCTGGGAGCTATCCCGGCCACAGCATTCTGACCGAGGACACGGGGTGCATAACCGGGATCGACGACTGCCCATGCGGAAGGCTCGGACGAACCTTCACCGTCAGAGGCCGAATAGCTCAGGCTGAGGCCAGGGGGTGCAGCGACACCTATGAAAAAAGATAATCTGTTCTATCTCGTCGGCGAAGGCGTTCCGAATAGGCGACCGACGAGGCCGTACTCCGATACTGCGTGTTCGTTCCTGGCTGCCATGTCGGAGTTGTTGCTGACGCATAGGGAGTTTCCGGACGTGGTGTCTTTCGCGTTCTTCTGCCGCAGGGCGAATATAACGCGTCTGAAGGCGGAATTCGGCTCGTCCGAGGTCAGGCTCGGCAGGGGGCTGGCGTTTCACATCACGCCGTCCAACATCCCGATCAACTTCGCGTTCTCCTTGGTATACGGCATGTTGTCCGGCAACTCGAACGTCGTCCGAGTCCCGACCAAACTCTGGCCGCAGGTCGACATCGTATGCGGCGCGATAAATTCCCTGTTGGAGAGGCCGGAGTTCTCGGAACTCGACGGCGGAATAGCGATGGTCAGATACGAGCGGGACGACGAGGTGACGCGACATTTTTCAGAACGGTGCGACGCCCGCGTCGTATGGGGCGGGGACGAGACGGTTCGCGCCATCAGATGCATACCGATTCCGCCGAGGGCGATAGAGATTTCGTTTGCCGATCGTTATTCTTTCTGCGTCATCGACGAGGACGCGATAATGAAACTCAGCGACGCGGCGATTGCCCGCGTGGCAGATGGTTTTTACAATGACACGTATCTTGTCGACCAGAATGCTTGTTCGTCGCCAAGCCTCATAGTATGGCTCGGAGGCGCGCGGCGAAGCCCAGAGGGGAGGGAGAGGTTCTGGAGATCTGTCGAACAGAGCGCCCGCAAGTACGACCTCGCGCCAATCCACGCGATGGACAAGTACTCCATGCTCTGCGACTTCCTGACGCAAGATCTGGGCGTCGAATCGGTCGCAAGGCACGGTAATTTGATTTACAGGCTGAAGCTGGCGTCGTTGAATGATGTGGAGAACCTTCGCGGAAAGTTCGGCGTCTTCTTCGAATACGAGGCCGATGACATCGGCGAAATCGCCCCTCATGTCACGAGCAAGTGGCAGACTCTGACTTATTTTGGCGTTGAAAAGGATACGCTGGCCAGATTTGTGACCGATAATTCATTGACCGGCATTGACAGAATGGTCCCAATCGGGTCGGCCCTGGATATCGGCGTCGTATGGGACGGGTATGATATAATCCGTACTTTGTCGAGGGTTGTTTGGATATAGTGAAAGAGCTCATGACTCAAACTACTTTCTGCACAATTCATTTTCCTAATTATTATATCGAGTTAAAATGCCATAAGCCGTATTTGCTATAATCAGTGTTTCTGGGGGAAATAAGCGATGAATTTTTGTGGCGGCGTAATGTTTCATCATTTCCATAACATGAGAGAGAGAGAGAGAGAGAATGTAAATCGTTCTCATATTATAAGCCAGGGTTCCATCGATAGTGATATGTTGTATCAAATGTTGTGTTTTATCAGGGAAAACGGGTATGTAATGCTGAACCCAGAGGAATTTATTCACAAGGTACAGCGAAATACCCTGCAAAATAACGAGACTTGCATCACTTTCGACGATGGTTTGAAATGCCAGATCGACATAGCGTTGCCGATTTTAAATCGTGCTGGTATAAAGGCCTTCTGGTTTGTCTATACGTCTCCTATACAGGGCGAACTGGAGAAATTGGAGGTATACAGGCATTTCAGATTTTCACGGTTCGACGATGTGGAGGATTTCTACGACTTGTTTTTTGAAATTGTAAGAGAAAAACAGAAAGAGCTTGGAGTGAATTACCGCACTTCAATGGACGATTTCATTCGCTCGAATTATGCCGGCGAATTTGCGTTTTATTCGGAATCCGACAGGAAATATAGATATTTTAGGGATGTGATTCTGGGGCGGAAAAAATATTTTAATATAGTGGACAGGATGATGGACGATTCCGGTTATGATCCGAAATTGTACGCAGATATGCTGTGGCTGAACGATGAAGACATAAAGCGCCTGCATTGCGAAGGACACTATATAGGATTGCATAGTCATACGCACCCGACGAACATGGAAGAGCTTTCTTTTGAATCTCAAATGAAAGAATATCGAGAAAATATGGAAATCATCCAATCGCTGACAGGGTCGGAACCACGGGTTGTCTCATATCCATGCGGTTCATACAACAAGGACACTGAAATAATAATGAAAGAATTGGGAGTGATTTTGGGCTTTGACCCAAAGACAAAAACCAGTTGGAATGACAAGATGCATATTCCACGAGAGGATCACGCTAACATCATTAGAGAGATGCATTCATTGGGGGTATTGTAATTTGAACGCAATAGACAGAGCGTACGAATTCAGGCTAGCGACAACATCCGATGTAGACGAGATAATGAGTTTCATCGGCAGGGAGTGGAAACCGGATCACATTTTGGCCATAGACAGAGAGTTCTTTTGCTATCAGCACCAGGTCGACGACAAGATCAATTTTTTGGTCGCCGTAAACAGAGAAACCGGTAGTATTGACGGTCTTGAGGGTTTTATACAATATTCCGAAGAGCTGCTGGATATATCGGCGGTAATGTGGAGCGTAGGCAAGCATGTCAGAATTCCTTACTTGGGTGTGCGAGTAGTGAACGAGCTAAAATCCCAGACGGGATGTCGAGTTTACTGCGGAGTGGGAGTAAATCCCAAAACAGCGATACCGCTGCATGAAAAAATCATGAAACACCACGTAGGTAAAATGGAGCATTATTATCGTCTCTCTAATGCGGTAAGTTCATTTAAGATTGCCGATATAAAAGAAAGAACAACGCTGCCCGTCCGCACATCATCCGCATTCATGCTGCAAAAACTTGACAATTTCAAGGATGCCGCGGCCAGGTTCGATTTCGGCAAATATTCATGGAGAAGACCGTTCAAAGACGGCTGGTATGTGAAGAAGAGGTATTTCGAGCATCCTATTTATCGATATCAGATATGGGGCGTCGTGGATACTTATGGAAATACGGTTGGCTTGTTAGTTGGGCGCGAGATCGAGCAATATTCGGCAAAAGTCCTTCGCATTATAGATTATATCGGGGATGTCGCTCCGTTGGGCGGAATTGGGTTTTCTATCGAACGATTGATAGACGATGGCGCTTACGAATATGCGGATTTATACTGTTGCGGATTGAATCGAGAATTATTGGAAAGAGCCGGCTTTGTATACAGAGGGCCCGACGATGAGAACATCATTCCTAATTATTTTGAACCATATGTCCTCAAAAATATAGACATCCACTATGCTACAACCCATGAGGACTCAGTGCTTTTCAAAGGAGATGCTGACCAAGACAGGCCAAATCGCAGAGAAGTTCGTTAAGCTATTTAACAAGCAATGTCAACTCGTTAAAGAAATTAATAGGATAAATCCTCCTTGCAGATTCAGCCGGCCCTACACCCGACAGTAGTTTTTCCGCCGGGAAATATGCGAAAAACTTGATCTGTTGACATTGTTTATAATAATACGGCGTTTGGAGAAGTTTAGACGCAGCACATTGAAAGATCTGAGGTTTCAGACAAAGGAGCAGGGCATGATACTCATCAGCTACTCGGATGAAAACCGTCAACAGGCTGAATCGCTCGTGGATTATCTGGATGAGAACATAGAGACGGTCATGGGGTGCATAGCACACTCCTGCGGAGCGTCGCAGGGCGATGCCGAGACTTATCTTTCGTCCGATCGCCAGAGGGCCCGTTTTGACAAAGTCAAGGCTGTAATCGCAATTATCTCTCCCGACTGTTCGAGAAAAGACGAGATTTTATTCGAGCTCGGCGCGGCTTGGGCGCTCAACCTGTTCATTCTCATGATATTCCTCCCGGGGATCGACATTCGAGAAATGCCGGAACAGCTGTCGAGCAGCCCATTCGTGGATGTGGACGCGAGGGATGCCCATATAATGCTCCGCGACGCCACCAGGGAAATCACATCGCTGCTCGGCCTGACGGAGAAGAAGGGAGTGAGTCTCTTCCTCTCCCTGGACAGGACGCTGAAGGCCATGAGGAACGAGCAGATCTGGCAGAGGCCAAGCTCCAGGCAGGACGACGACGAAGATCAGGACGATCTTGACGAGGACTT
>JAISLO010000231.1 GCA_031290815.1 Synergistaceae bacterium
TGGGGCTCTGGCAAGGGTTTTAATCTTTACCCTTTAGGCCTCTAACATTTCAAATTGGTATTAAATAGAGGAGGAACAACAAGGAACATGCCGGAAACATCGGAAGAGAGAATCGAAAACATGGCGAACTCCGGGGCGGGGGTGGCGTCGGCAAACGCGGACTACGGCGCGAAAGATATTCAGGTGCTGGAGGGTCTCGAAGCCGTTCGCAAGCGGCCTGGCATGTATATCGGGGATCAGGGCGCGAGGGGGCTGCACCACCTGGTGTACGAAGTGGTAGATAACTCCATAGACGAGGCTCTGGCTGGCTTCGCCGACAGGATTGACGTGACGATACATGAGGATGGCAGCGTCTCCGTTTTGGACAATGGGCGCGGCATTCCCACCGAATATCACGAGGCCTCCGGCAAGTCGGCAGCCGAGGTCGTGATGACGGTGCTTCACGCGGGCGGCAAGTTCGACAAGGGAGCCTATCAGGTTTCAGGCGGCCTGCATGGAGTCGGGGTGTCGGTCGTAAACGCTCTGTCCAAGTGGCTCGAACTGCGCATCATGCGAGACGGCGGAGAATATCGGCAAAGATACGAGCGCGGCGTCCCGGCAACTGATCTCAGCAGGGTCGGAGACTCGTCGGAGCACGGGACCTTCGTCCGATTCATGCCGGATGACGAAATTTTCCCAGTGATCGAATACTCGGCTGACACCATTAAAGGCAGGCTGAGGGAACTCGCGTTTTTGAACCAGGGAGTGACTATCGCTTTCAGCGACCTGAGGGCCGACGCTGACGGAAACATCGCGTCAGCTAAAATATACCATTACAGCGGAGGATTGAGTTCGTTCGTCGAGTATCTCAACCGCGGCAAGGAGGCGATCTTCAAACCACCGGTATACATCCAGGGCGCCAGGGAGAGCACTACCGTAGAGGCGGCTCTTCAGTACAACGACACATATATCGAGAGGATTTTCGCGTTCGCGAATCTGATAAACACGATAGAGGGCGGAACCCACGTCTCGGGTTTCCGCACAGCGCTCACCAGAGCCATAAACGACGAGGCCCGCAAATCGAAATTGCTTAAGGAGAAGGAACCCAATCTCTCCGGAGAGGACCTCAAGGAGGGGCTCACGGCTGTCGTATCGGTCAAACTGCTTGAACCGCAGTTTGAGGGACAGACCAAGACAAAGCTGGGCAACAGCGACGTCAAGGGCATAGTGGAATCCGTGGTGTACGAGGGTCTCAAAGCAGCGCTGGAGGAGCAGCCCGAAATTTTAAAGCCGATTTTGGATAAGGCGGTCAAAGCCCGCCAGGCGCGCGAGGCCGCGCGCAAGGCAAGGGACCTTGTCCGCCGCAAATCCGCCATAAATGGGCTGGATCTCCCAGGTAAGCTGGCCGATTGCTCAAACCGCAACCCTGCGGACTGCGAACTCTACATCGTAGAGGGAGACAGCGCGGGAGGCAGCGCAAAGCAAGGCAGGAACAGGAATTTTCAGGCAATCCTTCCTCTTCGCGGAAAAATTTTGAACGTCGAAAAAGCCCGGCTCGACAAGATCCTGTCGAACGATGTGATCCGTACCATCGTTCAGGCGCTCGGCTGCGGCATAGGCGACGATTATGAACCCAATAAACTGCGCTACCACAAGATATTCCTGATGGCCGACGCCGACGTGGATGGCGCACATATAAGAACACTGCTGTTGACCCTTTTCTACCGCCACATGCCGAAGATAATAGAAAATGGGCATCTCTTCGTCGCTCAACCTCCTCTTTACAGAGTGCAGGAGGGGAAAAAGGTCCGCTATTGCTACTCCGAAAAGGAGATGAAGGAGATATCAGCGGCGTCAGACTCGAAGCGCGCCCATATTCAGCGCTACAAGGGGTTGGGGGAGATGAACCCTGAGCAGCTTTGGGAGACGACTATGGACCCGGAGAACCGCATAATCCTGAAAGTCGAGGTGGAAGACGCGCTTATGGCCGACGAACTATTCGGAATATTGATGGGAGACGCCGTAGAACCAAGACGCGAATTTATAGAGGCTCACGCGCGGGAAGTGCGGAACCTGGACATATAGAGACTTGAAATGACGGGCAAAGAGGAGAGTAATACAGCCTGGCGCCCTGAATGGGACGCGTATTTTCTGGCCATGGCGCTCCTTGCGTCCATGAGGAGCACATGTATTCGGCGTCGTGTCGGGGCCGTCATAGTGCTGAACAGACGAATACTCGCCACCGGATACAATGGCGCTCCGGCGAAAACAAGGCACTGTATGGACATTGGCTGTCTTAGGAAAGAACTGGGCATCAAGTCTGGAGAAAGACACGAGATGTGCCGGGGTTCACACGCGGAGATGAACGGCATAGCCCAGGCCGCGTCGTCCGGGTCGGCTATCGCTGGCAGCACGGTATATACTACCCATGAGCCTTGTTCGATATGCAGCAAACTGATGATAAACTCAGGATGTGTAAGGGTCGTTTACATGCACCCGTATCCTGACGAGCTTTCCCGCACTCTGCGGAAAGAGGCGGGATTTCAGTCCGATATATACGAAGACAGTGACGGAGTGATGAAAATCCTGAGAGACACGGCGGCTTGTTGACTTAGGAACGCTGATTAAACCGCCAAAACGACATTTGGTCGTTTTAGAATGCGGGCTTGGGTCAGGGTTTAAATCTTTACCCTTTAGGCCTAGCAATAAATCAGCCTTTTTAGACATGCCTGCCGCCCTGATTGCGGAGGTCTTAAAAAAATGAAATTTACGAGGGATGAGTCCATTGAGTTCTTCAAGGAACACAACAAAGATGATATGCATTTTAGGCACGCGCTGGCCGTCGAAGCCGCGATGAAATACTTCGCGCGGCATTACGGAGAGGACGAGGAACTATGGGGCAGAGTGGGTTTGCTGCACGACATCGATTGGGAGATAACTAAATCCGTAGAGGCAGGACATCCGGTAAAAGGCGGCGAGATGCTGCGCGAGGCTGGCTATGACGAGGAATTCGTCAGAGCTGTTCTCGCGCACGGGTGGGATTTCTCGGGAGTGGAGCCCATCACCAAAATGGAGAAAACTCTTTTTACCGCAGACGAATTGACGGGGTTTGTGACAGCAGTGGCGTTAGTACGCCCGAGCAAGTCCCTGATGGACCTCGAAGTCAAATCAGTCAGGAAAAAGTGGAAGGACAAAGCATTCGCGAAAGGCGTAGATCGCACAGTGATAGAAAGAGGCGGCAAGCTGATGGGTGAAAGCCTCGATTGGCTTATAGAGGGCGTCATCTCCGCCCTTCGCCCCATAGAAAAGGAGTTGGGCCTGGGATCGGCGAGCGTTTGAAAAATCATGCAATGCATGCGCTGCCGCTGCGCACCCTCTTCGGCCTGGATTTTGCGTTTCCAATTGAGGATTTATGAATTTATCGCGTAAAAGGCGTAATTCATTACCATTTCAAGGTTTTTTATGATAACATTACTCTATCATAAGATTAGCGGGGGTGATCATATGGCAACTCGACGAAAAACAGTCATCCAGC
>JAISLO010000232.1 GCA_031290815.1 Synergistaceae bacterium
CCTGGAGAACAGGGTGGCCGACATGGCGTCAAGGGCGGAATCATACGAGTCGTTCGTGGACTCCTGCACGAGCAGGCGTTATCCGAGGGGACGCATTCTGCGGCTCTGCGTCCACATCCTCCTGAATTTGAGCCAGGAGGAGAGCCTGGAATTTCAATCCCGCGGGCCGGCCTATATCAGAGTGCTCGGCGCAAATAGCGTCGGCAGGAAGCTCTTGGCCGAGATGAGGCGGACGGCGGCGCTTCCGGTGATATCGAAGTCGAGCGCGCCGCTGAGCCCTTACTCGAGGTCTATGACGAGCCTCGAACACAGGGCGTCCGAACTGTGGGAGACGCTGACCGACAACCCCCGGCTCAGAGCAGAGGCTAATTACGTGCCTCCCATGCTCCCTTAGGATCTGTAAAATAATAACTTGCGAAATCATATAGGTCTCAAAAAGTAGTTCCAACATCCAATATATGAAGTTTAATTAACCCTGAGTTAATGGTTATAAATTCAGCAGAATGGCTATAATATATTATGAATGTTGTTGCGAGAGGGGAGACAGATAATGAAGAAAGTTTTGAGCATCGCCGGCTCTGACTGCAGCGGCGGGGCTGGCATACAGGCCGACATTAAGACGTTCTCAGCGCACGGCGTGTTCGGCATGAGCGTCATAGTCTCTGTTGTCGCGGAGAACACGGTCCGCGTCATAGGCATTCAGGACGTGACCCCGGACATGATAGAAAAGCAGATCGACGCCGTTTTCGAGGACATCGGAACCGATGCGGTGAAGGTTGGGATGCTGTCCGGCCCCGACTGCATGAGGGCAGTCGCTCGCAAGCTCTGCGAGTACAGGCCCTCGAACGTGGTGATCGATCCCGTCATGTACGCCAAGAACGGTTCTCCGCTGATGGCCCCGGGATCGATATCCGCCCTGATATCTGAGATAATCCCCTTAGCGGACGTGCTGACCCCCAACATAGAGGAGGCAAGCGAGATCTCGGGGATCAAGATTGCCGGAGCGGGCGACATGAGAAAGGCTGCCGAGGTCATACATGACATGGGCTGCCGCCACGTTCTGGTAAAGGGCGGGCACCTTAGTGGAAGCGCTCTGGACATCCTCTTTGACGGCAAGCGGTTCTTCGAGTACGACGCCGAACGGATCGACACGAAGAACACCCATGGAACAGGATGCACATACTCCTCAGCCATAGCCTCGAATCTGGCGCTTGGCTTCCAAATCGAGGATGCTGTGAAAAAAGCCAAGGATTATGTTACGACGGCTATTGCTCATTCGCTCCCGATCGGCAGGGGAAACGGACCGACGCATCACTTTTACAACCTCTACAAAAAGGGGATAGAAAGGGACGTTGACTAGTCTGAACCGGCCCAATCCCGGCGAGCTCCTCGATAAGGTCCGCTCGATGAGGCCGGTGATTCACCACATAACGAACTATGTGACGGCCAACGACTGCGCCAACGTCACCCTGGCCATAGGCGCGATTCCCATAATGGCCGACTGCGAGCTGGAGTCGTCCAGTGTGACGCGGCGCGCGAATGCTCTTGTGCTGAACATGGGGACCCCAAACGAAAAAAAGATCAGGGCAATGGTCGCCTCGGGCGAGACCGCGGGAGGTTCCGGAACACCTGTGGTGTTCGACCCGGTAGGAGTCGGCTCTTCCCCGTTTCGCATGGCCTCGGTTGCTGATATATTGGGCAGGGTAAAGTGCTCGGTAATAAGATGCAACGCGATGGAGATGTTTCATCTTCTGGGGAAAAACGGCGAGGAATGTCAGATAGACATATCCGGCTGTACTGAAGGCCTGGATCAGATAATAAGGGCCGCCGCCAGAACGTCGAAGCTCTATGACTGCGTCGTCGCAGTCACTGGCGAGACGGATGTGATTTCGACGGGAGATCGTTCGGTGCTCATCCGCAACGGACATCAATCTCTCCGGCTCGTGACCGGAACGGGCTGCATGTGCGACTCGCTGATCGCGTCGTTCTGCGCGAACGGCACCTCTGCGTTCGACGCAGCGATCTGCGGAGTGGCGTGCATGGGAATAGCTGGGGAGATCGCGTTTGACCGAGTGGGACAGGCTGGAACGGGAAGCCTGAGGATCGCGATAATCGACGCGATAAGTGGCATGACCCCAGATGTCCTGATGGAGAGAATCAAAATCAAGGAAGCCTGAGCCCGAGCGGGCGGACCGTGACCCGACGCCGATTCCATGGTATAATTGTTTATATGCCGATTTGAAGCCAACGGCCTGAGTTTAAAAGGCCGAATGCGGTGATCGCTCACTCTGGTGGAATGGTTGATTTTATGCCAGAAGCCTGATTGTCACAAAAAATCCAAGGAGGTACTGTGAAATGGGAAAGATTACATTGGCCGCTGTCACGCTTGATAGCTCGGATTTTCGTAAACTCTCGGATTTTTACGTGAAGCTGCTGGGAGGAAAAATAGTTCATGAATTTGGCGGTAATGGGGTAGCAGTTGGGATCCCTGAAACCGACATCCATTTGAACTTCCAGAATGCGGAAGGTTACCAGCCTCCGGTGTGGCCGGAAGAACCGGGCAAGCAGCAGCAAATGGAGCATTTGGACCTGATAGTCGACAATTTGGAGGAAGCAGTGAATCGCGCGCTTGAGCTCGGAGCGAAGAAAGCACCTCAGCAGTTCATTCCCGAAATCACGGTCATGCTGGACCCCGCCGGCCACCCGTTTTGTTTGATTCCAAAACAGTAACTATCCGGTAACGCAGCGAAGTCTGGAGG
>JAISLO010000233.1 GCA_031290815.1 Synergistaceae bacterium
CGATTCGGCCTCTTTGATCACCGACGTGGGATGCGACAGATTATCCAGCGGCTTCATCGAATTCACGTCCACGGAGAGGCACCGAGAGCCTAAAAATTCCGCCAGCTCCGGCGCGCCTCTTCCCTGTTTGTGGCCCGGCACGTCGAACGGCACGATACGATCCGTCCTGTACCGCGCTAGAGCTTCGTGCAGGGGCGCCGAGTCCTGGGGATTGACGTGATCGTTCCCAAGGCTTTCCATGATCAATACATGTTCATGCCATAATAGATTTCCAGCATTTCCTTTGTGATCTGGTCTTTCAGCGACAGACGAATCTCGGGGCTCAACTCGCGCGGGTCCACGTTAAAGAGATAATCGGCCAGGACGATCTCCTTTAAAATCATCTTCGTATGAAAGATGTTCGACTGGTAGACGTTCACGTCGATAGCGTCATATCTCGCGAGCGGGCCAGGGTCTATGTAGTTCTGAATGGAGTTTATCTGATGGTCGCTGTAATACTTCTTTCCGTCCATGTCGCGGGTGAAACCCCTCACCCTGTAGTCCATGGTTATGATGTCGGAGTCGAACGATCCTATCAGGTGATTCAGGGCATTGAGAGGAGATATCTTGCCGCACGTGGACACGTCGATATCGACCCTGAATGAGCTGATTTCGTTGTTGGGGTGAAATTCGGGATATGTGTGAACGGTAACATGACTCTTATCCAGGTGAGCCACGACTGTTTCCCGCATCATGTGTTCTCTCAGGAGTTCGACGGCCTGCTTTGCGAGGTCGCCCTGATTGCAGGAAACATCTATCTGATCTGTGGGAACAGTATCCTCCGATATGAGGAGAGTTACGCTCGCTCCCTGCGGGTCGTAATCCTGCTTTGAGATGTTCAGCACACAGGCTCCTATTATGTCGGTGACGCAACACAGAATATTGGTCAGCCTTTCGGAGTTGTAGTGCTCGTCAATGTATGCTATGTAGTCCTTCTTTTCGCGATCCGTCTTTGCATAACATATATCGTATATGTTAAAACTCAACGTCTTGGTCAGATTGTTGAACCCGTAGAGCTGGATTCTGTCTTTCAACCCTATCATCACGCCCCTTTGTTTCCGAATTGCGAAGATATCGTTCTCGCCGCCGATGGAAGTTGCAATTCTACATTTTCAAGGAAACCTTGTCAAATAATTTTTACCTTCCCCAATAAATTCCGAGATTGGAGTACTCCGGAGTCATTATGCGGAGCTGGACCGCCTCTATTTCCTTTAATTTGGATTTTATGTCCTCCGAGGTCAGCGACCACATATCGCGCTCTATCAGCTTGTAGCGGGCAGCGTTTCCAAAGAAATACTCCGCGACGTCGATGAAGGGTTTTCTCGCCACAATGTTGACTAGATCATGCGGATCGGCAAAGTCTCCGATGTCCTCGGGTATTGTCGGGCTCTGGGCATATTCCTCCGCGCGCCCGATGCCGAACAGGATGGTGTCGCTCCTCCGGGCCGCTATAACACTCTGCCATCCAACAATCGAGGAGGAGTACGCCGAGTTCCACCCCGGCAGATCCACCGGCGATCCGAGAAAGAGCGAGGCGAGCGCGAACACCCTGTCCATGGATTCCGCGGCCTTGGATTCGACCACTATATACGCTGCGCTGGGCTCATTCTTCAACCGATCCGTCACCACGACGACCGAGACCCTTCCGCTCTCGAGAATCGCCGTGATATCCTGCATCTGGGCCAGGGGGAAACTGCCGGATGCCAGATTGGACAGAAAGACCTCGACCGGGTTCGATGCGGCAGGAAACATGCTGAAGCACATGAATGGGACATCCGCCGCCGCGATCATGGTCACATCGCCGCTTCCCAGCATCGGAAGATTGCCCTCGAGCCCGCTCTTAGGCACTGAGCGTTCGGTCATGGAGGAGAACGCGTTCGAGTAAGACTGCAGGTGGGCGCTGGTGTCATCCTCGACCCAAGCTATCTCGGATACGCTGGAAGCCGTGCCAGCCTTGCCGCGCAGAGGGATCCGCGCGTGCAGCTGAACGTAGTCGAGACCCGAGTTGTACCTTTTTATCTCGAGCCTTGCTCCGCTCCTCTTCGCGGCGTCCATCATCCCGACGATGCCTTCCTCTGAATCGGAGATCATGACGAGGTCGGAGCCCGAATGCCGCCGCTTGATGGAATACAGCTTGATCGGCTCTGAGGACAACGGCGTATCCACGACCATGGTCCATGCTTCGTCGTTTCTCCCGGCGTGTTTCGTCTCCCATTTTGACGGAGAGAGCGATACTCCGTCACCGTCAGCCAGCCATCTTCCAAACTCCCCGGCCTCGGAGAAGAACGAAGCGTACAGCCTCGCGCCGGAGTCATCCGATACGGCGAGCAGCGACAAATCATCCGCCACTCCGAGAATACTTGAGATCGGCCTCAACACGTCGCCGTACTTCTCCATCTCCCTGGTCAACCCTCCCCATCTCAACGTCGCTTTGCCGTCGACATAAGCGACGTCGGGCAGCATACTGGCGAGCCAGCCGAGTTTTCCATGGAAGATCCCCGGATTTTCGATCCTAACCAGGGCGTATTCGGCACCGGGCTGAACCTTAGGCAGGACAAAAACCGGCCCCGCCGGTGAACTCGGCCTGGACAGATAAAAACGAATGGACAGAACGCCCAGAACAAACAACAGGACCAACCCCGCAATACGGATTTTCTTCACAACCGAGCGCCTCCCGTCCGCATCAAACAACCTCCGGCTTGAAAAATCGCGGAGAATTACAATTCTTCAGTAATATAACTTATTTGCCGGCGGAATTCAATAAGCATCGGGACAGTACACAGATCAGGCGCGTCAAAAACGCATCAAAATCAGGATCGCAGGCTCCGCACACACCAGCAAGAGGGTCAGCCGCCTGACATAATTAATAATCATGCGCTTGACAAAACCATATATCGTACTATAATTCGACATACGACGAATTGACATCTATGAGGTTATCCATCAAATTACGGATAGGAGTGTTGTGCATGAAACGTCGATTCAGAATACAAAACCTGCATTGCCAGGGCTGCGCCGCCGCCATCGAGGACGAAATACTTGGACTTCCTGGGGTTATGAGCGCTTCCATAAACATTGACGGAGGGCTCCTCATCCTCGAAGATGACGGGAAAGTTGCCTTGAACTCGCTGCGAGGCATCGCGAGCTCGATCGAACCCGGCGCAGAGGTGTCGGATTTCGATGACAGGCGCGACTGTGGCGATGCCGGCGAGGGAGGGCTGCGCGACGTGATATCGATGGCCCTGTCCGGGGCCGCCCTCGCGGCTGCTCTTCTGTTTGGGGAGAAGCTCGGTTCGGCGCTGGGCCGGCGGATGGATCTTGCCCTCTACGCGGCCGCCTACGCTCTGGCCGCGTATCCCGTCCTGATATCATCGTTCAGGACGCTCTTCACTCGAAACTTCCTCAACGAGTTCTTTCTCATGAGCTTTGCCTCCATCGCGGCGATAGCAATAGGCAAGTTTCCCGAGGCAGTCAGCGTAATGCTGTTTTATCGCGTCGGCGAATTTTTGCAGGATCGAGCGGCAGCCAGATCGAGGCGCTCCATAAGGGCGCTGGCGGCTCAGAGACCGGCGGCGGCTCGCGTACTGTGCGATGGGGTAGAGTCGGTCAAGTCTCCCGAAGATGTCGCGGCCGGAGACATAGTGATCGTCAGGCCAGGGGAGAGGATTCCGGTGGACGGCATCGTAATCTGCGGCGAATCGAGGGTCGACGCCTCATCACTTACCGGGGAGCCGGTGCCTGCAGCCGTCAGGGCGGGCGATTCCGTCTATGGGGGCACGGCAAATATGGATGGACTGCTCCGGATCAAAGCCTCCGGCGGTTTCGAGGACTCCTCGGTCGCAAGGATAATGGAGATGGTAGAGGAGGCGGCCGCAAGGAAATCCCCGACCGAGCGCTTCATAACGACGTTTGCCAGATACTACACGCCATCCGTGGCGGTCCTTGCCGCGCTCATAGCGATCGTCCCGCCGACGCTGTCGCTCGGCTCGTATTCGGAATGGCTCTACAGGGCGCTGGTCCTGCTGGTCATATCCTGCCCGTGCGCTCTGGTCATATCGATACCGCTCGGATACTTCGGCGGGATCGGAGCCGCATCCTCCAGGGGCATCCTCATAAAAGGAGGGGGCGTCCTCGACGCGCTCCGCGGAATCAGCATGGTATTCTTTGACAAGACCGGAACCCTGACGGAGGGAGTGTTCGCCGTCACGAGGGTAAATCCTGCGACTGGCATCGCACCGGAGGACCTGAGCAGGGCTGCCGCGATTGCCGAGAGCATTTCAAATCACCCCGTGGCGCGTTCGATAATGTCAAAATTCTCGGATCTTCTGCCGAAGAATATATCGCTCTCCGGGTCGGAGGAGGCGGGGCGCGGAGTATCCGCGTCATTCGCGGGCACGGACGGGAAGGAATTGACCGTCCTGGCCGGAAACGAGTCCCTGATGCAGGCGCACGGCATAGAGATTCCAGAGGGAATCGCATATCCCGGCACAGTAGTTCACGTCGCGCTCGATGGATCGTACCTTGGGAACATAGTCGTCTCGGACGTGGTGCGAGCGGAATCGGCGAACGCTGTGCGGAGAATTAGGGAGAGCGGGATAGAAGACATCTACATGCTCACCGGGGACAGGGAGAGCGCAGCTTCTTCGGTGGCGGGGGATCTGAATCTCACCGGTTATCGAGCCGGACTTCTCCCGGACGGAAAGGTCTCCGCGCTGGCTGAACTGGCCAACGGCAATACCAATCGGGCGATATTTGTCGGAGACGGCGTCAACGACGCTCCCATCCTGGCAACATCGGGCGTGAGCGTGGCGATGGGAGGCCTGGGTTCGGAACTCGCGGTGGAC
>JAISLO010000234.1 GCA_031290815.1 Synergistaceae bacterium
AGTCCCTTTACAGATCCGTCAGGCTCGCCGTGTGGGAGGGGGATTTCGGAACCGGGGCCAGGGCGTTCGACGGCGTCAGAAGGCGGCTGCCCGGCAAGGAGATATCTTCGGCGGAGCTGTTTATGGGCGGTTTTCCCAAGGCCTTCGAGGCTGACGTGAAGTCGGCCTCAGAGAAATCCGGCGTGGAGCGGTCGTTGATATGGGGTATCATGCGACAGGAGAGCATGTATGAGCCGGACGTCACGAGCGTCGCCGGCGCGTACGGCCTCATGCAGCTCATGCCGGCCACCGCGAAGGAGGAAGCCAAAAAGATGAAACTGCCGTCCGATTCGTACAGGCAGCCTGCCATGAACATCCTGCTGGGGGCAAATCACATCTCTGGGCTCATCGCTCGTTTCAAGGACCTCCCCAGATCTCTGGCGGCATACAATGCCGGCGGCACGCCGGTCACAAGGTGGAGCCAGAAACCCATCGACGACATGGCGGAGTGGATCGAGGACATCGGCTACGGCGAAACGAGGGGCTATGTCAAGGCGGTCCTTCGCAACATAAATATCTACAAGCTGTTGTACGAGAGTAAAAAATAAGGAGAGATCCCGATGGATTTTGAAGCTATAGCCGACCCGGTCGGGAGAGTGGCGGAGTTTCTCAGGCAGTCCGGGTGCGGTTCGAAAATTTTCCACACGGAGGACACCATATTCACTGTGGACGACGCGTCCAGGGCGGTCGGGGCCCCTCCGGAGGAGATTTTGAAGAGCTTGCTCCTTCGCCTGGACGACGGAGCCGACTGGGCGCTTGCCCTAATGTCAGGGCCGAACAAGGTTCACGACAAAAAGGTGAAGCGCGCCCTGGCAGTCCGCAAGGTGCAGTTTGGAACGGCCGAGGCCGTAAAGATCTTCTGCGGCTTCGAGCCGGGCGGGGTGCCCCCTGTCGGTTACAGGGCGCAGCCCCGGACTCTGATAGACGAGGATCTCTTCAAGTACGCGACAGTATGGGCCGCAGCCGGCTCAGACCACGATTTCTTCCCGATATCGCCGGAGGAGCTCCTGCGGATAACGTCCGGGACAAAGGCAGATATAAAAAAATGATACAGCCGGCCTGAAATCGTCCATTCGTCAGGTCATCTTAAATATATGTACATTATGCGGCCTTCGGCGTTGACGGCTCGCTTGGTGTCGATGGCTGGGTTGATACTGCGTCCGCATTGCGGTTATAATAGTGACAAGGCGTTTCATCGGCGAGGAGGTGCGGAATGTCAGACGAGACGACTCCAGGACGGCGGTCGCCGGATGACTGGAACGACCCGATCGTGAGAGTTGCGCGTGGGGCGCGCCCGCCGTCGTCAAATCTGAAACTCGTTGTAATATTGACGGATGACATTCGCGGTCATATCAATCAAAGCCGCGGCGTCGCCATGTGGCTGTCCCAGCGCACCGGCGCTGATGTCCTGGAGCTTGGGATCCCTGATCTCCACGGCATGAGGCGCAGCAGGGCAAGGGCAGCCGCCAAGAAGCTCCTGGAGGGAAACCGCCGCAGGGCCAGGGATTGGCTTGCTGTGGCCGAGGGAGAGAGCGTAATACGCACCCTGGGTTATTGGCTCAGCGAGCGGCACATCAGGGAGGGAGACACCTCGTCGCTGATACTCCTTTCGGCTGGCACAATGCCGTCGTTTTACAATATAGCCCTCGGTTATATATGGCGCTGTACGTGTGTGACGATAATGACGCCGAGCGTGATAGGGATCGAGCCGTTTGACTTCGCTATCGTGCCTGAGCACGACTTTCCAAGGGAGATATCCAATGTTCTGACGACTGTTGGCGCACCAAACTTGATAGTCCGTGAGGAGCTGGAGACAGCGGCACGCGCGATGATGAACGAATTTCCGCCAAGACATGACCGAAGATGGGGAGTGTTGATTGGCGGGGACGATCATAACTACCGGATAACTCAGCATTGGATACAGAAACACATAGGCAGGGTCTTTCAAGAGGCCGAGAAGACCGGCGTCGATCTCTACATCGCGACTAGCAGGCGAACTTCACAGGCTGCCGAGAACACAATCCGCAGGCTTGCGGCAAACGCCGGGACAGTCAGATTTCTTCTCATTGCCTCCGAGGATTCGGCGAACCCGGTGCCTGCGATACTGGGCGCATGCGATGAGGTGTTCGTAACCGACGACTCCGTCAATATGGTGTCGGAGGCGGTCACTGCAGGACACAGGGCGATACTGCTGAGGGCGGAACGCGTCAGCGCATTGAAGGGCGGCGCGCAGCGGCTGACGGACAGCTTGGTCTCCGCTGGCATCCTGCCAAGGCGCTTGCTTTGGGGACCACCGCGATTCGATAGGACATTCGACTCCTTCAAGAAGATGGGGCTGTTGATAGAGTTCGGAGACTGGATTCGAGAACGAATCCGCAATGATTCTTCGTCATTCGCGCAGCCTGACGGGATTCCGGATAATGACGCCGAGGACTTTAACGAGGCGAGGCGGGCCGCGGACTGGATACTGGAGAACCTCGGAGATGTCGTCCGCATAGCTGAGGAAGAGTGACTTGGCAAAACGGCATTCTAATGGAATGAATATTTTTTCGCTTCTCGTAACATTCTACGCCGCGCCCGATTATTATATAAGTCCATACAAAGCCGCATAACTACGATATATAAGGAGGTCGCCTTATGGGAACGAATGGCTCGGAGACATCTGGAAGAGGGCTTGGAGGAACCGCGCAGGCGGGCACGATCGAGTCGATGGACTGCCTGGTTGCGATAACCGGTTCGGACGACGGCAGGCGGAT
>JAISLO010000235.1 GCA_031290815.1 Synergistaceae bacterium
TCTGTGCCGTCGATTGCTATAAGCGTCATCCCTTTGTACTTTGGCGTGGTAGGATCAGTCGCGGCAATCTGGGCAATGTCGTCTACATAGCCTCTTATGAATTCAGGATTTATCAGCGCCCGTGCCTGAGAAACAGCCTGCTTGCTGACAGGCGGACATTCTATGTATTTGAAGAATTTGTCTATGGCCAATTGCAATGGCATGTAAACCCTGCGTAACAGGATCATCACCACCCGCTTTGCGCCCAAGTTATTGGGCATCTCAATAGATCATAACCATAGAACAGCCTGTTTTGCTTTGACATCACTCTTCATCGGTGTCAGGATCTTCATCCTCTTCCTCGTCGCAGCTTAAAACATACCAATCTTCCTCATCGAAATACCATCCCTTTGCGAAGCTTTCCGGGCGTACTCTGTTTATCCTGTCGATGTTCTCCCGTATGCGTCCCCCGAGCTTCTCGAGTTTTTCTCCAAGCGCGGCGAGACGGTCTGCGCAATCGTAAAGGTCTGAAACTTCATCGCGTTCACCGTGCCGGAATACATTTATGGTGGTCTGGATAAGCGTATCCAAATCTTGAAAAAAATTATTGTCTTGCTCTGAATCTTTGTCTTTACCTCCCACTTGAAGATCCAACATTATATGGGCGATCATGTGAGAAACCCCGATAGCGTCGAGAACATACTGCTCGGATTCTGCTTTCTTAATTTTATTCCACTCTTGATCTGAAATATTGCGAATATAGCGCATATCATGTACCTCCCTCACCTATAAACGCCGGCGATTTACCCGACCCTGGAAACATTCTCGGCTGCGTGTAAAACTAACTCAAAAATCGAATTTTTCTGGCATCGTTATATCTCGGCAATGGCGTTTATCTCGATGAGAACGCCCGGGTTCAGCACACAGCCTACGATCGTGCAAGCAGGATACGGAGCTTTGAAGAACTCGGCGTATACTGTGTTGAATTCGTTAAAATCTCCCAGATTCGCGAGGTATATGGTGCACATTATTATGTTGTTAATTTTTCCGCCGCCCGCCTCTATTATATTCCTGACGTTCGTTAGAACCTGGCGGGTTTGAGCGGCGACGCCCGTTGGCATCCCTCTCTTCTCGGAGTCGACTGGGTACTGTCCCGAGACATAAATTCTGTTTCCTGATATAACTCCTTGGGAGTATTGCCCCAATGGCTTCGGTGCCCTATTGGTTTTGATCTCTCGTTTGGCCATGCTCAAACCTCCGTCATGGGAATTTTAAAAGGCAGACGCCTCGAATCAGGTCAACCGGTTCTGCCGGCGGGCCGATGACTGAATAGCACGATGTTGCGTGAATGCATGTGCGCAGTTGGAATAACCGCAGGCAACAGTACGAGCGCGAGGACTGACTGGCGCTGGCCAATAACCCTCGACGCGCCTCACGCGGGCGCGTTTTTCAATCCCCTCGCGAGGGTTCATCGGCGCCGACAAAGATAGTTGATGGGATAGTAATGATTGGCGGCATACTTCAACCCCCTTGCGAGGATTCGACAATGCTGACTGTAGCACATTTTTACTCGGTCCGCAACAGCTTCCGCAAAGCGGCGTCCGCAAGGCATATTCACCCCTATACAGAGGCCGGCCGTTCAGCTGATGAACGGCCGGCCTCTCATTTTAAACAGTGAGCAATCGACCCCGCGTCCGAGGCGGGCCTCCTATTTCGTAATCCAGTAGAGCGGTACGCTCTGTCCGGGTTTGAAGCTGTCTTTTGTTTTGCCCCCCTCAGCCGGCGGCGTCACCTCTATCGCGTTGAAACCGTTGACGAAGTTCGCGTTCTCCTGCCCGATATTCTTTCGAGCGGCGCCAGTCAAGTCTTCGAATGTGACTAGCAGGGTCGCCTTGCCGTCCTTTCGTTTGTTTCCCTTCACGTTCGTCAGTCCGGTCAGCTTTATGCCGTCCAACTGGATATACTTCGATCTCTTGCCGCCGCTGCCCGATGTCCAGAGCTTCGCGCCGCCGTTCTCTATGTCCAGCGCGTACAGGCGGCTGAATCCATCCACGCCCTTCGTCGAAGCCTTGCAGAGGTCATCGGCACCCTTTATATCGAGCTTTGTCATGATGAACGTTGGCACGAACAGGATCCCGTTCACCAACGTCGGTTTTGCCGATACATATTCGGCAAAATTATGACGGTTCACTTCGAGCGGAATGATCCAGCCTTTTCCGCCCGCGGGCATGACCGAATTTCCCGATGTTCTGTCAAGCTGATGCAGGTCGTCGCGCGCAAGGGGTTCCGTCCGAGAACCGTCTGTCTTGAACGAGAAGATCATCTGCATATCGTTCGGCATTATGCCGGAATCACTTGGAAGTTTTTTCTTGATCGCGGCGTCAGAGGTCCCGCCGGCAACCCACATCGCGGATCCGCTCCTCTTCAGAACGACGCCGTACGGTATCGAGTAGTTGTTCGCGCTTGTTTTCGCCTCGGAGAGATTTTTTTGGAGAGTGGCGACCGTTCTCAACTTCCAACGGCCTGGATACGCCGGCGAACCCGCGCACTTTTCATCCGTTTCCTCGAGCAGAGCGGCGAAAATATTTCCCCTGTTGTCCGCAACGTAAATTCTGCCGGTCGAGTATTTGGCGAATTTAGAGCCGTCCAAGGCCGAGGAAGCGAGCGTCGGTTCGGAGACGATCATGCCCATGTACGGCGCCGCGCCAGTCTCCGCGCCGCCGGCGCGGGAGTTCCCTTCAACGGAAGCGCTGTCGAACGCCTGGAGAACGCTTCCGTCCTTCGGATCCAATATCAGAAGAACCGCGCCCTCCTTGCCGTTTTCCGAGACGCGCGGCTCGCTCTGAACCCCTCCGGGCAGGGCGATAAAGTCCCTCATGTTTGGGTTGCCTGCCATGTCCGTGCCAGGGGTAATGACCACGCCCAAGGCTGGTTTGGGGCTGTTATAGCCCAGTTTGAAATAGCCCGAAGGCGAGGATGCTGGAGCCGTCTCGTACTTTGGGACGGCGCTGTCCGGCAGCATCGATATCAATTGATTCTCGTATTTCTCGTAATACCACATCAGCTTTGGATCGTCATAGCTGCTGACGTCGAGCATGTAGAGCCCATTGCCGCCCCTGCCAAGCGTCCCCAGGAGATACGTCCCCCAACTGGAGCCGGGCGAGATGTTCTTAAACCGCCTCACCTGAAGAGGACCGTCAAGCGTGAAGCCTGAGAGCGATCTCTTCGACCCGTCCTTGCCGTCCGGCGCGGTTACGTTCAGCCAGGAGAGCGTGCCGCCGCCATCCGGGATCGTCTTCAGCGTGGCCAGGCGCGTCGGGACCAGCGCCGGAGGAAGCAATATCGTCTTCTTCTCCCCGCCGCTCTCCAGGTCGACGACGTGCAGTATCCCGTCGTTGGTCTGAGCGTACAGCGTGGCTCGCTTGTCTCTGGCCGCTTCCGCCTCTGCCCAGGCTTTGTAGCCCGGCAGAGAGTCGGCAGAGACCGTCGGCTTGCTGACCACCGCTATGCTCGACTGACCGAAGTCCGCCAATATACTGGCGCGTGGATACTCCCTTTCCTTCAGGTAGGAGTAGTCGTATCCGCGCACCCACTTGTAAAGCGCCTGATTGTATGGGATCCAGTCGTTCTGATGGCTTGCCGGCGTAACCGCGTTCATGCCGAAGATGTCCTTGGCTGAAGCTTCGGACGCCGTCAGCGGGGCAAATCTACGCGTTTTCCCATCCCAGCGCACTACGTTCAGTCCTTCTTTATCCCTCTTTTGCCTGAGCTTTTCGCCCAGTTCCCATGAACCGGCCGAGTCCAGGCTTATGATTCGGTCGCCGGACTTCTCCGCCCGGTATCTCTTGAGCGTCCCTTCCCACTGGTTGTTGTTGACAACCCGATACGTAGCGGACAAGAAGCCGAGTTCGCTCGATGCGGAACTGGCGTTGACCTCTATCAGGGCCCCCTTTGCCTGCTGGGGCTTCTGGGCCGCGGTCACGGCGGTGAGGGCGTTCTGTACGGCTATCTGGAGCGACGCGACATCGTCGGCAAAAAACGGCTGGTACGGCGCGTCGTACATGTTGGAGTAATTGATTTTGCGAGCGTCCCCTCCCTGTCCAGCGACAGCCATCTTCACCAGGTTCAGCCTCATCCTCCTGACCTCTTGCAGGACCCTTGGGTTGCTCACCACGTCCTTGTCATCCTCGTTCGCCACTATACCGATTACCAGAGTCCTGATCGGGTTGTCGAGATCAGCCTGCGCCAGATTATAGTTTCCGTAAGGCCCCTTTTTCAAAATAGTGACCTTCTCATATCCTGCCTTCCTCGGACCGGTCGGCAGCGTCATGTCCCTCGATCTCGAGGCATCGGTGCTGTCGTAGAGGTTCTTCACCGCTTCCCAGCCGCTGTACGAATAGACCGACGGGTCGGCTATCTTGGGCTCGGAGCCGGACGCGATCACTATGAGCCAATTGTCCTCGCACGTGTTCTTTATGGGAAACGATACGGCATCAAGGTCATGGAAGGAGACGGTAGATCTTCCATTATTGTCGGTTTGCGTATTCGAATTTCTGACCTGCACCCTCGGGGTCTGCGATCCGTAACTCTCAGCCTCGTCTGTGGCGGTGATCGGGGGAGTTATCGAATACAAATATTTTGGCGAGAAGAAATCGAGCACAGAACCCGTCGCCTCGCCGGAACCCGAATTGAACCTGGCCCTCGGAATCCCTGAGGTTTCGAGCTCGTCGCTGTCGCGCCGGAAGTCCGCCCTGTAATTTATGTTGTAATCCCTCATCGAGTACCATACCCAGCCGTTTTTGAGATAGAAATCCCTGTTGAGGTTGAGCGCTTGGCCGGTGGTGGAGTGCCTCGGAGTGGGGTCGGGGAATATCGCCTGCGGCAGAGCGAATACGCCCGCAACCCCGATCTCTGGGTCGTTGTAGTAGTGAAACTGGTTCATCCTGTTGGGTTCGGTCAGCGCCTGGTGATTGGTGCTCTTGTCGGAATAGCTGTTCGTTTTGTCCGTGCCGGCGCTTCTTATATCGGCGATCCCGTTTATCCACATCTTGAATTTGTCTATGTGGGTGATCGTCCGTCCGCCCTTCTTCCATTTATGATTGTAGTCCAGTATGGGCATGTGCAGGGATGCGCGATTCATGAGTTTATACAGCGGCCTGTCGAATCTCTCTCCCTGTCTGCGTCCGTCCCTGTTGCCCGCCTCGCCTTTGAAATACCAGCCATCCGGCTCGCTGTTGTCGCGGTTCAAAGTCGCGTAGTTCGAGTGGACTGTGGCGTTGTGCCAGACAGGGTAATACTGGCCGTGTACGGTGAAAAAACACTCGATCTGCCCGGTGGTCGGCCCGTACATCGCTCCGTTCACGTAACTCACCCTCGAATACCCCGGCGGAACCTTGTGGAGCGAGTGATTGTCATACATCCTTTGCTGCATTCCGCTTGGGGGAAAAACGTTCCCCCACCTGTCGAAATAGCTCTTGGTCTTGATGTTGGAGGAGAACGGCGCCACCTTGAAAATGCCGTTTATATCCTGCCTCGGATGACCGATGCCGCAGTGGGTGTACGTGTATGTCCCTATCTCGACGTTTGCCGGAGAGAGGAATGTCGTCGCCATGCCGAACCTGAAGCTCTTGAAGAGATCCTCGTTTTCCAGGAGGTTCCAGAGGACGAGTTTCGTCTGATACATCCTGCTGTCGTTCGGCACCAGGTCATCCGGCGTAGGGTTGCGGGGTCCCGTCCAGCCGGTTCTCCAGTATTTGGGGTCCTTGAACACCAGTGCGTATGGATAGGGCTGTCTTCTGGAGGTAAGATTTCTGTAGTCGTAATACTTGACCTGCTCGTCGCCCTCGAACCTCATTCCGGTGTCTTCGAGCCGGTTCGTCTTTGGATTGAGCCAATTTCTGTTCTCGCTCCAGCGAACCGAACCGTCGTTGTTGACAACCGGTTTTCTGCTGGTGTAGCCTATTTTGAGGTCGTTGTTCCAGTCAGGGTAGGGGTGTCCGACGGAACAATAATCCGAGAGGAATATGTATCTCCAAAATTGAACCGCGTCCGGCCACAGCTCGGGCGTGTTAGTGAAACCGACTTCGAGCGGGATCGTCTGGCCGGAATACACCCCCGTGAGGGCGTTGTCCTTGTCAAGAAACGGAAAATAGTAGTTATCCTTGTTCAGCGCGATGTCCTCGCTGAGGTTTCTGCCCCGTTTGAAATTATTGTCATTATTCCTCTCCCTGCCGTAGAGGTTTCGTTCGGGACGGAGATCCCCCCCCCTCCACGCGACGGGAAGGGCGCCCATGCCGAATGTGAAGTCCCCCATCATTCTGTTGATGTCGTAGATCGTGTATCCGAATTTGTCCCTGGTCATCGTCCATTCCGCGCTCTCCCAGTAAGAGTCGTCCCACCGGCTGTCCCTCCAGACCTGGGGCAGCACTCCCTTTGGCGTGGAGGCCATCGCGGCCGTAGCCTCTATCAGGAAAAGCACGTTCGGTTTTTTCTGCGCTTCCTTTTGAACATCGATGTCCTCGAGCGCCAATTCGTTTTTGAGCGGCGCGCTCACCCTTACGGCGTTCGTGGCTGCCAATGCCGACATGGGCGTTTCAAAGACGAGCAAGGCCAATATGAGCGCGCAAGCGCATTTTTTCAGCGCAATATTCTTTCTCTTCATGTCAATCACTCCCTTGGGATCATACGGTAAAATACACGCTCGGAGGTCTGTTCCGCCAGGATGAAAACGAAGCTGAAATGCCGCGTCGGCTCGCCGGAGACGGGGGGATACTTCTCGATCGTTCTGATTATTATATTTAGGTTGTTAAGATCATTCAAGCCTCATATTATTCCATAAGGCCGCATACACATTTCATAAATGCGCATATAGCGGCAAATATACCTCATAAATTTTGTTTACAATAATGAAAGAGCGGAATATTAAGACTCAACACCCGGCGCACGTGAATGTACGCCGGGTGTTTGACCTCGAAAGGTGACATTTTTTCAGACGATCGACAAAAAACAGAGAAACCTCTGCTGCTGCGTTTACACGTCCGCCAGTGAATAACCTCTTTTAGCCGCGGCCTTCAATGGCACGTCGAGGACGCGCACACCCTCCATGGTGTCCGTCAGCAGGGACTCTATGTGATCCGCCGCCTCCTGAGGGACCTCGCAGATGATGGAGTCGTGAACCTGTAGGACAAGCCTGGACTCGGGGCGCTCCCGCTCCAGCAGTCTGTGAAACCTTATCAGAGCGATCTTGGCGATATCCGCCGCGGCGCTCTGGATGGGAGTGTTCACGGCAACCCTGTCGATCGGCGAGTTGCCCCTCCCCTCCACCGTCGAGACCTCGGAAAGCGGCCTTATCCTGCCGAATATAGTGCTGGTGTAGCCAGCCTCCTTCGCGGCCGAGGCGCTGTCCTCGATGTACCGGCTGACCTTGGGAAGCACGGAGAAGTACCTGTCCACCAACTTGGCCGCCTGATGTCTCGGTATGCCCATCCTCTGGGCGAGACCGTGGGCCCTCATCCCGTAGATCAGCCCGAAGTTGACGATCTTGGCAAACCTCCGCTGCTCGGGAGTGATGTCGCCCGGTTCGAGCCCGAAGACCCACGACGCCGTCTCCAGGTGAACGTCCTTGTCGTTCTCGAACGCGTCTATCAGGCGGTCCTCGCCGGAGAGGTGAGCCAACACCCTGAGTTCTATCTGGGAGTAGTCGGCGGCAACGAACACCATGCCCGGGCGGGAAGGGTCGCCCGGCATAATCGCCCTCCGAAACTTCACGGCCCAATCGCCGAACACCGGAATGTTCTGCACGTTTGGGTCGCGGCTGGCCAGCCTGGCCGTTCCTGTGACCGCGTGCAGGAATGTGGAGCGTATTCTGCCATCCGGGGACTCCGCGGAGTATTTTATGAACGGATGAACAAATCCGCTCGACATCTTAGAGCACTCTCGAAACTCCAGGATCTTCAAGGGTATCTCGTTGAGCGGCGCAGGCAGCCTCGCTAAGTCCTCCAGCACCCCGACGTCGGTCGAGAGGCCGGTCTTCGTCTTCTTCACCGCCGGCAGGCGAAGCTGCTCGAACAACAGATTCCCCACCTGCTTCGGCGAATTGAGGTTGATAACGCCTCCCGCCGCCGCGAAGATCTCGCCCTCGATCTTGGCTATGTGCGAACCTAATTCGTGCTCCAGACTCTCCAGCGCGGCGCGGTCGGCGTAAAGGCCGTTGCGCTGGAGCGAGATCAGCACTGGCGTCAGAGGGGCGTCTATCTCCCTCATCACCCTGTTCATGTCGTTCGCGTGTCCGTTTTCCGAGTACTCCTTCCACAGGGACAAGATTCCCTCCGCGCTCGATGCCCCGTTCGCCTCCCAGCCGCCCAGTATGCTCTCGAGGGCGTGGCTCTTCGCGTCGGGATGCAGAAAGTAATGCGCCAGCTCCACGTCGAAAATTTTCTCGGGCCGCCCGCCCAGTTCGGGGAAGACCTCGCACCAGCGCCTGTAATCGGCCAGGATCAGCCTGTGATCCCCATCCAGCCACTGCGCGAGCCTTTTTTCAATCTCAACGTCTCGCTGAAACTCAGACCATCCTCCGTCGGGCGCCATCAATACATTCGGATTGTCCGTTATGACGAGGACATCCTCCGACATCAGCGATTCAACGCCGCGTTCCTCCGTCATCCGCACGAGGGCCGGCGCCGGACACTCTGTGACGGCGCTCGGTTCAGGGGCGTTCAGCCCAAGTCTCGACATGAGTTTTTTGAGCCCGAGCCTCTCGCAAATCCTTGCCGCTTCCGCCGTGTCAGCCTGGCCGACGCGCAGAAGCTCCGGCCTTATCGCTTCGACGTTCTGCGGTACGATCAGCTCATAGCTGACGTACGCCGATTCCCTGCCGCTTTCGAGTTTAGCCCTGACGCTGCCCGACATGGAGCCGACGGCCTCGTAAACGCCGTCGAGCGAGCCGTATTTTATGATCAATCCCTTAGCCGTCTTGTCCCCGATGCCCCGAACGCCCGGGATGTTGTCCACGGAGTCCCCTACCAAGGCGAGGTAGTCGGCCATCGCCCTCGGCGGGAAACCGTACTCCTCCGCGAACGACGTCTCGTCGTAAAGTTTGAACTCGCTGATACCCTTGACAGGACGGATCATCTTCATATCGCGGGAGAGGACCTGCAGCAGATCCTTGTCGGCCGAGAGTATTATCGCCTCGGCGCCGTCCTCCGAGGCGGCGGTCGCGGTCGCGGCTATGAGGTCGTCGGCCTCGACGCCGTCGCGCACGAAGACGGGATACCCGAGAGCCGCGCACAGTTCGAATATCAGCGGAATCTGCGCCTTGAACCCTTCCGGGGTCGGGCGTCTCCCATCCTTGTATGAGGCGTACATCTCGTCTCGGGCCGTGGGGCCCTTTGGATCGAAGAACAATCCGACGCCATCCGGCCGCAATTCGTCCACGGCCTTCAGCAGCATGTTCATGAAGCCGAGCACCGCATTAGTGGGAGTTCCGTCCGGAGCGTTCATCTCAGGAAGGGCGTAAAACCCCCGAAACGCCAGTCCGTGCCCGTCAACAAGCATGATTTTCCTAACGTCGCCGCAAGTCATGCACTACCTCCTCCGCCACTCTCTTGATGTATAATTTGACTCCGCCGATGGCGCCAATCATTATAGACGCTAAGCTGATATTATGTATCGGGTATTTATCACTTGGGGAGGAATGGAATAGATGACCATGAAAGATGTGAGGGTTAGATTCGCGCCGAGTCCGACCGGCGCGCTCCACATAGGGGGCGCGCATACCGCCCTCTTCAATTGGCTGTGGGCTCGGCACAGCGGCGGCAGATTCATACTGCGAATCGAGGACACCGACCTCGAGAGATCCACGCCCGAATATGAGCGGACCATACTGGACGGCCTCAAGTGGATGGGATTGGATTGGGATGAGGGACCTGACGCTGGCGGCGATTGGGGCCCATACCGTCAATCCGAGCGGCTCGACGGATACAGGAGGCGCGCGGTGGAACTGCTGGACCGGGGACTCGCTTACAAAGACGGGGACGCGGTCATATTCAAGGTTCCGCTGGGAGTTGAGATGACCCTTCACGACACGATATACGGCGATATAAACATACAGAGCGACAGGGCGTCCATGAACCAGGACGGCTCAGTCAAGGACATCGTGATAATAAAGAGCGACGGTATGCCGACGTATAACTATGCCGTCGTCGTCGACGATCACGACATGAACATCACATGCGTGATACGCGGAGAGGACCACATCTCAAACACGCCGAAGCAGATGCTGCTGTACAGGGCGTTTGGATGGGAGCTCCCCGAGTTCGCTCACCTTCCGATGATACTGGGGGCCGACAAGAAAAAATTATCCAAGAGGCACGGAGCTGCAAGCGTATTCGAGTTCAGCGATATGGGCTATCTGCCGGACGCGATCTTCAACTTCCTCGCACTCTTGGGCTGGACTGCCGGCAACGACGTCGAGATATTCGACAGAGAGCTCGCGACCACGCTCTTCGACCTGGCGAAGGTGACGAAGAAGCCCGCCGTCTTCGACATGGACAAGCTCAACTTCGTGAACCAGGAGCATTTGAAGAGGCTTGGCGCGGCGGCGAGACGGGAGATAATAGAGCCGTTCTGGCGATCGCTGGGTCTGTCGCCCGAGCGCCGCGAAAAGAAATACCTGGAGGATGCCCTCTCCCTTATGGGAGGGCGCGGCAGGACGACAAAGGAGCTCGCCGAGTTCAGCGACTACTTCGTGGACTTCGGCCCCGTAAAGGAGCGCTACGACGCGAGCGATATATCATCGGACCGCAGGCTAGCCATTCGCGGATTCCTGGGTGAACTGCTGAGCTCGCCCGAGTGGGAAGCGGCCAAGATGGAGGAATTGGCGCGGCGCTGGTGCGAGACGAACAAGACGCCGCTGAAGGACATCGCGATGCCGCTGAGACTGGCGCTCACCGGCAGAAAGGTCAGCCCTGGCGTCTTCGAGGTGGCGGCGCTCCTGGGCCGCGACGAGTGTAGGGCGAGGCTGACTCATTATGGGTTCGTCGGATAATATAATATTTGAAGGTCTGTTTGAACAATTGATCAGGGCTTTGCACTCCGCCGAAAAACGGCACATGGCCCTTCGTAAGAGCGCCTCCGACAACGATGATCGGGAGACGATCAAGCATGAGTCGATGACAATTCCAAGGATAATCAAGTGGAAAGACGCGCTCGAAGCCCTTCGCGCGGATATTTTGCCGTCCGGGGCTGTCTCTAGGGAAGATGTCGGTGCCGTTTTCCCCACGGCGCGGGCCACGACCGGACATCCCGATTTTACTCCCGAGCACGAGCTGTCGCGGCCCATCGATATGTTTCCAATAACCAGTTATATGAATCCCAAGGGCATCTCAGGGAGAGATGCCAAGCGCGGTGAAAGTTACATCGGGAAAAAACCCACCGCATTGGAGTT
>JAISLO010000236.1 GCA_031290815.1 Synergistaceae bacterium
GGAGCGAGTGACATTATATTACGGGCACACGCCAAAATGGGCCTCCCTTGCGGGAGGCCCAAGAAACCGGTTTAAGGCATAGGGTTATTAACTAGCGCTCGATGCTTAGTCCAACCCAAGTCCGCCAGTGGAATCCGGGTCGTCGGCATTGTCAAATGGAGGCAGTGAACCATAGGGCACATCGACATTGGATATGGCATAAACTATACTCTCTCCTGCTTTAATCACCGTTCCTGGCCGCAGCCGCTCCTTGGAGCCCAATTTGAAGAGCATTGCCCAGCCGTATTCGACCTTGAATGCGGTATGCACGTCTTTCAAGATTGTCCAGCCGCTGTCGCGAGTCACTTTGCGAGCGAATTTGTCGTAATTCTCACGGAAATATATTCCCTCAACGTCACGCACTGTCCCGCCATAATGACGCAGTGTCACCTTGCCGAGGCCGATTTTCTCGTTCACTCCGACCGCCGCGTTTTCACCGTCGCGGATAGCAATCAAACGGGGACCAGGTGTCGTAAATGGATTCTTTAAATATCCAGTCACGGTATCAGCGCCGTCCCATTCGACCTTTTCGCAGGTGTCAAACAAGGACAGAGTTTCTTCAATAGTTGCTGGAGCGAGATAATCGGGCTGGTACCCCAGGTTATTGGTATTGGTAAAATAAGAGACGACATCTCCCTTATTCACTTTGCCGCCAGGCGCAACAATTTCGCGCTTGCCATTTTCCAGATGGCGGACGATGGGATTAAAGCCCAACGGCGCAACCCAGGCAACTTCTGACTGAAACTTGAATGTGCCCATATTTTCAATCACACTAGAGGGCTGAGCGTAGCGGACGCAATTCTCCCACGTGCCGTCCTGAACCCGCGTTATGTAAATCCGCGCTTTAGCGCCAGGTTGACACGGATCGAGGGCATTTAGGGCAACATCTGACCCGTCGATGAACATCAAAATCTGCTCAACAGCCTGACCAAAGTTTTGCAGCGTACCCTCGGCGTATTCGCCCAGAGCATCATTGCCTCTGGTCCAATTTTCGCCGAAATAGAACCGCGCCATATTATCCAAATTCACCGCATTGCCGTCACCGTATTTGAATGGTTCGTGCCAGTAAGAATACTGGGTGATCGGATCCGGGGTAAAGTTATCGTGCTGGCCCCATGCCCAAGCTCCACTGGCGAGACAAGTCGCCATTACCATTACTGCTGCCGCTGCCGTTGTTGCTTTTCTCAAGAACAACTACCTCCTCGGGCTTTGCGCCCATTTTAAGAATTGGTGGTGCATCTATGTAAAGCCGGTTGTCAGCCGGTCTTACAGTTATCGTTCCGCCTTGAAGATCAACTCGACCGATATAAAACCCGCGATTGACTGAAACAGCCGTAAGCGGAAATCTTCCTCAGCTCAAATTACAGGATCTCAAAACTTCAATTTTAAATAAAACACTTCACATAAAATTCATTAGTCATTAAGCGTCATTCAATGCCTAAAAAGGCAATAACAAACCAATGAACTAATTAAAGCGAAGGCATAGTACTATATCAGCGTTAAATAAGCAAGTATGTAATTGATAGACGATGTGATATATCAATAACATTCAGATCACTCAGAAAGCACAAAAAAAGAGAGAGGAAGCAAAATCCCCTCTCTCTTTACTAATGATGGTTTCTCTGATGCTGCCTTTGATTTTGAAGGGATGACGCCGCCGTCACTTTTTCTCCTTCATCATCTTGTAGCCCTCGTCGAACGCCTTGCTGTTGAGCTCCTCGGATCCCTTGGGCACGCTAGCCAAAATTGTCTTCCTGATCGACTCCGGATGAACGAGGTTTTCGATTTCGAGAACCCTCGCGATCGTGCCGAGCGTGACCATATTTGTGACTATCTCCTTGCCTAAAACGTCGCGCGCCGTCTTCACGATCGGCAGGCGGAAGATCTCGGCGTCGACATCCGGATCGGAGTGGACGAAGAAATCGTCGAGGATTATCGTCCCTCCCTTTGCCGCGTCTCCGGCATACTCGTCGCATGCCTTCTGAGTCAGGATCGCCTGAAGATTGGGTTTCGTCGCCTTTGGATAGTCGATCTCCCCGCGCGCTATGACGACCTCCGACTTGGAAGCGCCGCCCCTGGCCTCCGGACCGTAAGCCTGAGTCTGCACTGAGTTCAGCCCTTTCTCCATCAAGGCGGCGGACTGCCCTATGATGACTGCCGCCAGGATGACGCCCTGTCCGCCCGAACCGGCAACCCTTATTTCATAACGCTCGCTCATCTGACCGACCCTCCCGCCCTGTCGATGACCTGTTCGTAATTCTTCGTGTACTCGACCGTCTTGTCGTCGTAAAACAGCTCGCCGACAACAATTTTACCCTCCAATTCCTCCGGGGTCATCCCATCCGCCTTCGACTTGACGACGCTGTGATCCTTGAAGAAGTTGAAGTTTTCGAGGGGGCGGCTGCGTTTGTTTTTGCGCCCGAACTGCGTATGGCAGTGAGTCATTATCTCTATGACCGAGAATCCGTCGTGCTGGATTCCCTTCTTTATGAGCGTCTCGCACATCTGCGGAGCCGCTATCGTAGCCCTAGCCACGAACGTAGCTCCAGCCCCGATCGCGAGGCTGCATATATCGAACGGAGGGTCGATCGCGCCGTACGGGGCCGTCGACGCGATCGCGCCGACCGGCGTAGTCGGCGACGCCTGACCTCCGATCATGCCGTATATGTTGTTGTTCATCACTATCGCGCAGACGCCTATGTTTCTGCGGCATGCGTGAATGAAGTGGTTGCCTCCTATTGCTGAACAGTCCCCGTCGCCCATGACGTCCAGCACTGTCAATTCCGGATTTGCCAGCTTGACCCCGGTCGCGAACGCGAGCGAGCGTCCGTGAGCGGTGTGCAGGGTGCATGAGTTTATATATCCCGGCATGCGGCTGGAGCAGCCTATTCCTGACGAGATCACGGTTTTGTCGGGATCCTTGTCGAGCGAAGAGAGCGCCCTCAGGATGGCGTGCATTATTATGCCGTGTCCGCAGCCGGGGCACCAGATATGGGGCATGAACTGCGTGCGCAGCCATGTCATTACGTCTTCGCGTGGCATGGTTAGGCCACCTCCTCTATGTATGACATGATCTGAGCGGGCTTGAAGAGTTCGCCGTTGAGCAGAGTCTTCAAATGCGTCTCAGCGCGGCCGTGAATCACCCTGTCGATTTCGAGGAACATCTGCCCCATATTTAGCTCGGGCACTATGACGTGCTTTATCCCGTGATCGTTCACGATTCTCTCGAGTTCGTCGCCGGCAAAGGGCCAGATTGTTATGGGACGGAAGTGCCCCACCCTGACGCCGCGCTTGCGGAGCTCTCTGACGGCGCGGAGGGCCGATCTCGCCACGCACCCATATGATACCACCAGGATCTCCGCATCCTCGTAAGTTTCGGCGGAGTACGCCACTACGTCGTCACGGAATCGGTCGACTTTTCGCAGTATCCTGCTGATTTTTTTGTCTATCTCCTCCGAGTTGTTAGTCGGAAAGCCCCAGTCGTTGGTGGTGAGTCCCGTGACGTGCCAGTGATAACCGTCTCCGAACGCCGCCATCGGCGGAATGTCGTCCTCCTTGTCAGCGAGGTAAGGTATAAACTCGTTCGGGGGACATTTTGGCTTTTTGCGGACAACCCTTTCAATGGATGACGCCTCTGGAATCTCTATTCTCTCCCTCATGTGGCCGATGACCTCGTCTGTCATGATCAGGACCGGCTGACGGAATCTCTCGGCCATGTTGAACGCCCTGACCGACAGGTCGTAACACTCCTGAACAGACGACGGGGAGTAGGCTATGGTGGCGTGATCGCCATGTGTGCCCCACCTCGCCTGCATGACGTCCCCCTGAGAGACCTTAGTGGGAAGTCCTGTCGAGGGCCCGCCCCTCTGCACATCCACGCATACGAGCGGTATCTCGGCGATGTATGCGTATCCCAAGAGCTCCTGCTTCAGGGAGAATCCAGGCCCCGAAGTTCCGGTCATGGACTTCAGCCCGGCGATCGAACCGCCTATCGCGGCCGCGATGCCGCCTATCTCGTCCTCCATTTGGATGAACTTGCCGCCGTTTCTTGGGAGTTCTTCCGCCATGACCTCCGCGATCTCTGTGGACGGGGTTATCGGGTATCCCGCGAAGAACCTGCAGCCCGCGTCAATTCCTCCCATAGCTATTGCCTTGTTGCCCTGCCAGAATTCAGCTCTCGGCATCTTCACACACGCTCCCTTACAGTGATGGCAAAGTCTGGACAGATATTGTCGCACTGATGGCACCCTATGCAGTCGTCTGGTCTGGCGGGCCCGCACTTCACATCATTGTCGAACTCAAGCACCTTTTTGGGACAGATCCCGATGCAAAGGCCGCAACCCTTGCACCACTTCTTGTTTATTTCCACCTCGAAACGCTTTGCCAAAGCCAAGCACCTTCCTCCCTCAACTTCAAAGTTGACCGAAAAGCCACTATACTCCAATGCCCGATAACCATATTATAAACTAAATTGTGATCAGTATGAGAATATAAATAAGCGCCAAATGGCGGATTAACCTTCGGCGATATTACGCAGAGGAAATCTGAAAAATACCGCAAACCTTGTCCGAGTCATCTTTTGCCGGTTTGCGCCGTCTCATTCCGAAGCGTCCTCTGCTTCAGCGTCATGAGTCCTTATATACTCGTCAATGCTGTCGACGATATAAAGCGGGCTCGTCATGTGCAAACCGTCCCAACACGCCGTGATAAAGTCAACCGCGCCCGTCCTGCGGAGGTAGTTATAGGCATCACGTCCGCTCAAGCCCTTTTCATCTTTGTACAATTCCACGCATGACGCGAGGAACCACACTTCGCCTTTTTGCTTCGTCATATCTGTTCCTCCGGGAAAGTGATTTGGCCAGTGGTCAGTTCCTCCTCCAACAGGTCGAAGAGAAGCGGATACGAAAGCCGCCACACTTTCGTCTCCTCGTCCTCCAACACTTCGTAAAGATGCGAGTTATACAATATGTCAGCTGCTTCCACAAGCGCGAGACCGCGTTTTTCCATTAACAAACCGATTATCCCTGACGTTATCATGGCGATAACCGCGGAAATGTTCTTAGCCATTGCTCTTGCCGCCTTTCCCGCCTCTGTATGCCCGCACAAAGCGCAACAGGGATATGGCCCTCTCGGTTTTAAGATATATTATGTCATAATTGGCACATAAGGAAGGGGGGAATATGCATGACTGCATTTGGAAAACCTTGAAGCCAGCGCGTGATCCCGCTGTGCAACAGCGGCAAAAGCAGGTAAAAGATTCTTTGACGTTCTGCTGCCGACCTATTGACACGATTGTATGATTGTATATAATCATATACATAACAAACACGGAAAGAGAATGATATATTTGAAAACACTGCAAAAGCCCGGTATATTGCATAAAAGCTTGGTCCGTACCATCGTAGAAAACGTTGAGGAGCGCATCTTGAGCGGTGAGCTGAAGCCAGGAGAGAGGCTCACCGAGTTCGCTATGTGCGAGATGCTCGAGGTCAGCAGGTCTCCGCTCAGAGAAGCGTTCAGGATCCTCGAGAACAACGGTTTTCTGGTGAATAAAGCCCGCAGGGGCATGTTCGTTTCGACCCTCACACGAAAGGAAGCCATAGATATCTATACGATCAGGGCATCACTGGAAAGCCTGGCCACCTTCCTCGCGGTGCAGGCCAGGGGAAGGGAGCTGGCTCGCGAGCTGAGGGCCGTTCATGATGAGATGAAGAGCGCGGTTGCGAGGGGGGATATCGACGCTTACTCGAGCCGCAACTCGGCGTTTCACGAAGTGATCGTGTCGGCGTGCGGCAACGATCTGCTCATCGAAATGCTGAGGAGATTCAACATACAGACAGCGAGATACAGGGCGAGGATTCGCTCAGTCAAAGGACGTCCCGAGGAGTCGGTGAGAAAGCACGAAGAACTCATCAACTCGATAGAAAGCGGTGATGCCGCATTGGCTGAGAAGATCAGCAGAGAATCGATTTTAAGTAATATCTCGCTGATCATCGAAATTTTCGAGGATGTAAAGGGGGAAGATCAATGAGAATCGACGGTGAGAAGTGCGTTGGATGCAAGGCCTGCGTTCCCTACTGTCCTGTCGCCTGCATAAAGGGAGAGGGGAAAGCGGTGAACGTCGACGAGGACGAATGCGTCGAGTGCGGAGTCTGTCTCCGCGCCGACATCTGCCCGACAAAGGCTATCTTCATGCCCAAGGAGTCATTCGAGTACCCGAGGGCCATCAGGATGCAGTTCAGCGATCCCGGAGTTCAACATCCGAACCTTAAATCATGGGGACGCGGCACTGAGGAAGCCAAGACAAACGACGTCACGGGAAAGTTCGGCAGGGGAGAGTACGGTCTGCTGCTGGAGTTCGGCCGCCCCGGGACGGGGACCAGACTGTCGGAAATAGAGAAAGTGACGAAGGTCATAAGGAAGATGGACTTTGAGATACTGGAGGACAACCCGCTCTACGGGCTTCTTGACGAGGACATGTCGGGCAGTTTCAAGCCGGAGTACATAAATGAAAAGATACTGTCGGGGATTTTGGAGTTCCGTTTCGAGGAGAACGAGCTCGAGGAGGCATTGAAAAAACTGCTTCCGCTCCTCGATGACCTGGATACCGTCGTGTCGGTCGGCCTGGTCACGAGATTCGAGGACGACTTCAGCATACCGGTCGTGAACAAACTGAAGAAAATGGGACTGAACGTTCGTCCAAACGCGAAAATAAATGTCGGGCTCGGACGGCCGCTCGTCGAACGCTAGAGGGCGGCTGATTTATCGTCGGAGTCATGACAGCGCTTGTGTTCTAACGCCGGCTTGGAATCAATGGCTAAGGTTAAAAGGTTTCAGCGGCAGTATTTTATTGAAATCGGAATTGTATAACTAAAATATCTGCGTCGTTAAATTAACGGTGATCCTGAGCGTTTAGTTTTGCCGTCAGTGTTTGTCTGCGCTCTAATCGGTATAGATGAGCGTGTTCTTGGAGCAGTTGGCCTTTCGTCGGGATTTCAGCTGCTTATGTTGGACTTTGTGCTTTTTTGGAGTGTCGATTATGCACCCCACTATTTATAAGGAGGTTTTTAACATGAGCCATTCTCTGCATCGTTTCGGAAAAAAACCCGAGAGCTTGAAGGAGGATTTTTGCATTTACGCGCGGGCGGCGAAGGGAGTGAACAGGGGAGCTGGCATCGGCGACAAACTGCGCAATATTCTGAAGATCTACCTGTCCGAGAACGTCGTGAACTTCGGCTCCAGTCACGGGGGCAGGAGTTTTTCAAACGGCCTCGAGGCCGAGGAATACGCCAAAACCCTTGACGAATCCTACGGCATTATCGCCACGTTCGACAGCGGAGAGTCCGTCAAGGGAGTCCTGCAAAAGGCAAAAGAGGCCAACACCGGAATATCCATCGTCGTGAGCGGCCTTATCGACGAAGTCGTGAAGATCGCGCAATCGTGCGGATTGAAACCGCACACCGCCACGCTGTCGCTGGGGATTTTCGGGAAGACCGAGCGCCTGCCGGAGGACGATGTGCTCGAGATGACGACGATGTGCGGTCACTCGCTGGTCGCCGGCGACCTCGTGCGAAGTGTCGCCGAAAAGGTGCGTTCCGGGAAGCTGAGCCCGGAGGACGCCTCGCTCATAGCCTCCAAACCTTGCACCTGCGGCATATTCAACACGGCGCGGTGCGCGAAAAAATTCGCGGAAATGCGCGAATCCATATCCTGAAGAGCGAAATGGGAGGATAAGTTTGAAACCAGCCGTAGGTTTCATTACGTTTTGTGCCTTACGCAGAAAGGAATGGTCATGTAAATGAACGACGGACACCTGCTTCTCTCGCCGGCAAAAATAGGGCCTGTGGTTTTCAAGAACAGAATAATCGTATCATCGATGTGTCTTTACTTCTCCGGCAAGGACGGGGAGGTCACGGACAAGATGACGGCGTTTTTCCGAAGCAGGGCTGAGGGAGGCACTGGCGCGTTCGTCATACCGGCCAACCCTCACTGGGAGAACAAGAGGGCTCGCGGTTCCCTCGCCGGAGACGACAGAATAGCGCAGTGGCATCCGCTGCTGGACGCGATACACGCCGAGGGCGCCAGGGCGATATGCCAGATCCACCCCTCCGGCATACAGTTCGGAAGGGCCGGTTTCACGGAATCCGACTCCCCGTTCGACCTATCCGCCGATGGAATAAAAGCTCTTATAAAGTCCTACGCCATAGGGGCCTACCGAGCCCAAAAGGCCGGTTTCGACGCGGTCGAGATACACGGGGCCCACGGGCACGAGGTCGCTCTTCTGCTCTCCAGGCTGCTCAACACCAGGAGGGATCAATATGGCGGCAGCGTCGAAAACTGCGCGCGAACCGTCACAGAGATGATAGCCGGAATGAAGGAGCTCTGCGGCGCGGATTTTCCCGTCATATTGAGGATAAGCGGCGAGGAGCGCATACCGGGCGGCAGGGAGATAGGCGAATCCTTGGAGATATGCAAACTGGCTGTCTTGGCCGGAGCCGACGCCATACACGTCTCGTCCGGTATGCCGGAGAGCGAGGAATGGGAGTGTCCGCCTTCTGAGATAGAGCAGGGACATCTCGGCTGGATGGGAAAGCGCATGAAGGACGCGCTCGGCGTCCCGGTCATCGTGGTGGGCCGTATCGTGGACTGGGAGGTCGGCGAGCGGATGATAGAGCGCGGCGAGGCCGATTTCGTCGCGATGGCCCGCACGTCTCTTGCCGAGCCGAGATGGGCGTCCGGCGTCGGGCGGGACGACATTCCGCTCAGGAAGTGCATAGCCTGCAACCAGGGCTGCCGCACCCGCAGGGAACAGAACAAGTCGATGGCCGCCTGTCTGCAGAACCCGCGCACGGGACGCGAAGAGCTGATAAACATAGAACGCGATAAGAGCCCGAGGAACATCTGTATTGTAGGGGCCGGACCGTCGGGGCTGGAGGCGGCGAACGTCTTCTCCGAGCGCGGGCACAGCGTCACCGTGTTCGAACGCGAAAGCACTCCGGGCGGCATGTTCCGCTGGGCATCCAAGACACCAGGCAAGAGTTCGTACATGAACGTGATCGAGTACTACGAAAAACTACTCCCGGCAAGAGGGGTGAATATAGTCTGCGGCACGGAGCTCTCAGGAGTTCCAGAGGGACGCTGGGATCTCGTCGTCCTCGCCGTCGGGGGGCGGGCCATCATTCCGCCCTTTAAGGTCGAAAACACACGCACTCAACTGGCGATAGACTTCCTCGCCGAGGGAGAATTGAGGGCCGGCAACTACGTGGTCGTCGGCGACGGGCTCGTGGGTTATGAAATAGCGGACTACATAATACAGCGCGGCGGGAGCGTGATACTGGTCGGAAACGACCCCAGAGAGCCGATA
>JAISLO010000237.1 GCA_031290815.1 Synergistaceae bacterium
TCGAGCGTTCTCTCACCTGGATCACCGACGTCGTCGAGGAGCATGGAGACATCCTTGTCGAATTCCCTGGCAAGCGCGAACATCCTTCCGATATGCTCGCGCTGATCGTTTTCTGTGTACTCTATCCACGGGATTCCTCCCACGACATCCGCGCCGAGTTCGAGCGCCTTGCGGACAAAATCTTCCGCGCCGGGATCACGGACGACTCCATCCTGCGGAAACGCGACGACCTGAAGCTCCACCCTGCCCTTGAATTCATCCCTGGCCCTCAGGAGAGCCTTTACGCCCTCGAGCTTGGCCTTGGGATCCACGTCCGCAAAGGCCCTTATATGCGTGTTGCCATATTTGAGCGCTAGATTGCACGCCTTACGGACATTCTCGATGATCCATTTTTCGTCGTATTTTTCCTTGACGCGCGCCGCCTGTTCTATGGCAGTCATCGCTCCGCCCATGGAACCGCCGTGGTAGCTGTCCAGAGCGTCCTGCCCAGCCATCTCCAAAGTGTATACCTTATCCAGATGAAGATGTCCGTTTACAAACGACTCCGTCACCAGCCGCCCTTCGGCATCGATCAAGTCCAGCGCGTCGCCCTTGAAACTGGCCGAGGGCGTTATGGACTCTATTTTCCCGTTCGCGATCCCTATACTGAAAAGTTCTTTGCCGCGCTTGCGCAATCTCGCGTTTTTAACGATCATGTCCAAAGCCATTTAACCATACCCCCTGTCCTATTTTTATTATTTTATTTATTCGGAGCACGCTTTGCGCGTCCCGTTCATTTTTTCTCTGGCCAGAACGGCGGCATCCCATATGACTTCATACCCCGTGCATCTGCATAGGTGTTTGTTGAGTTCTTTTTTCAAAATCACGTCGTCGGGCGCGGGGTTTTTGCAAAAGAGAGCATACAGCGCCATGACGAGACCAGGCGTACAAAACCCGCACTGGATCGCGTTAGCCTCTATGAAAGCCTCCTGTATCGGGTGGAGTTCTCCTCCCCTGGCCAATCCTTCGATAGTGACTATCTCTGCTCCCTGCGCTTTCGAAGCGAGGGTGGTGCAGCTCGTCACAGCCTCGCCGTTCATGACTACCACGCAAGAACCGCACTGTCCCGCGCCGCAGCCCACCTTCGTCCCAGTCAGGCCCAACCCGTCCCTGAGCGCGTCCGACAGCATGACCCTGCCTTCCTCCAGGATCATTGCCCGCTTCGCGCCATTCACAACCATTTCGAGAATTTGCATTACGGTCACTCACCCTTTCCTTGACGATTCATACCAATTTGAAATCAGGGGCCTAAAGTTAAAAGATTTTGATTACGGCGCTTATGTGCACTCAGAAGCACAATTAACACCCGGTTGAAATCGAACTGGTATCATTCAACGCGCTCAAAACGACATCGGGAGTCAGCGGAATAGATGTGAACTCTATTCCCGTGGCATCCGCCACAGCGTTCATTATGACCGGAGCCACGACGACTATTGGGTGTTCGGCCACCGGCTTCGCGCTCCACGGGCCTAAATTGTTCGGCGTCTCGAGGATGAAGACGGATTGTTTCAGCGGCATGTCCTCGAATTTTGGTATTCTATATCCGGGGAAGTTAGTGTTGCGGACGGCCCCGTCCTTGAACACGACCTTTTCCATGAGGGTGCCTCCGATGCCCTGCACTACGCCGCCGCAGACCTGGCCCTTGACCAGCATCGGGTTTATCGCCTTGCCGATGTCGAACGCGGACGCGAAGTGCAGTATGTCTATCTTGCCGGTTTTCTTCGAAACTCTCAGACTGCACGCCTGTGCTCCGAAAGTCCAGCTGCTGGCCACGTTGCCCATCCCGGTGTCAGGATCCGGGTCTTCGACGTCGGCAACCCTGTACCAGCCAACGGCCTGGAGCGGTTCGCCTATGGTGACCGCGTTATCGGTCATAAATCCCCTCGCCAACTGCCCCAGGCTAAGGGTCCTTCCAGTGTTGATATGGGTATAAACCCCGTTCTCATAAGAGACCGACTCCGGCTCACAGTGCCATACGAGGCACGCGTTGGTCCTTCCAAGGGCGAGAATGCGCGATCCGGCGCTCTGAATCGCCCGTCCTCCCCTGTATGTCTGCAGCGACGCCACAGTCATCCACTCCCATGGGTTATGCTGAGTATCCACTTTATCGCTGACGCGCACCTTCTCGAAGGGCAGCTGCAGCACCTCCGCCGCCATCTGGGTGAACACCGTATAAACGCCCTGCCCCATCTCAATTCCGGAAAGGTTCACGAAAGCGCATCCGTCGTTGTTGATATGAATCTCGCATGTAGAACTCGCGTTGGCTGCATGTTTGGGCGACTTGAACATCGCGGCGAACCCGCGCCCATAAAAATATTCGTCGTCCTCGCGGGGCAGATCCTCCGAATATATCGCGTTTCGCGCAATATCCAGGCATCCCGGCAAGTCGCCCATGTCCTGATTCATAACCTGACCGACGGAGTTGACCCGTCCGGGCGCGAGAAAATTCTTCTTCATCAAGTCTTCGAGCGGCATATCCAGTTTTTTGGCGAGCTGATAGAGCAGCCTGCTCACCATCATCTCGCCCTCCGGATGTCCATAACCGCGAAACGCGCCGACAGGAGGGTTGTTCGTGTATACGCCATAAGCGTCTACGTGGCAATTCGGGATTTCATACGGACCGGAGCAGTTGTGCCCTCCCACGGTATACACGAACACCCCTGTATCCCCGTAAGGCCCGCTCGCGAAGTACATTTCGGCCTCCAGCCCGGTCAATGTGCCGTCCTTTTTCGCGCCGAGCTTCATGCGCCCCTTCATGCCGCGCCCGAGAAGAGTGCTAGTCATTACCTCCTGCCGCGTCAGGATGAGTTTGACGGCATAACCGGGGACAAAGCTCGCGGCCCACGCCACGATCGGCTCCATGGCAATGTCCGACTTCCCCCCGAAACCGCCGCCCAGCATGGGAGAATGTACGCGTATCCTGCTGGTTTCCATGCCGAACATTCGTCCTACCACATCACGCAATATGAAGGGGCCCTGCTGTGACGCCCACATCTCCAGAGTTTCCATGTTCGCGTCGAATCTGGCAATCGCGCCGTGCGGCTCCAGCGCGGCGTGATTTATCAGGGGAGACTCGAAATCCGACTCGACCGTCACGTCCGCCTCTTTGAACCCTTTTTCACGATCACCTTTGCGAAGTTTATAATGGTGGAAGATGTTCGTATCCGGAACCGGAAATATGCAGGATGGAATATACCAGTAATCCTGAACCTTGTCGTGAATGAGAGGAGCGTCGTCCTTCATAGCCTCGATCGGGTCGAGGACGTATGGCAATTCCTCGTACTTCACTTTTATCTTTTTTAGAGCCTCGGAGGCGTGGAGGACAGTGTCGGCGATGACGACAGCGACCGGGTCTCCCGCGTGACGAACCTTGTCGTACGCCACTACTGGCTGGTCTATGATACACGCTCCGAAATAAAGCGGTTTTTCGCCGCCTGTCGCCACTTTTACCACTCCGGGCATTTTTTCCGCTTCCCCGGCGTCTATCGACAGTATCCTCGCGTGAGGGACGCCGGCCCTAAGGACTTTGGCGTGCAGCATGTTGGGGAGCGTGATATCGGCGACGAATATAGGTTCTCCAGTCACCTTCGCGACGGCGTCCACCCTCCTTATGTTTTTTCCGACAACATTCAGCATTCAATATACCTCCTCGTCACGCGTCGTCCGTATATTACGGCTGTATCAGGAAGGCTGATTACGGCCAAAACGGAATCCATCGGTTTACCTCTCGTAGGGAATCCTCAGCGCTGGTTCAAAGGGCGATTTTCCAGGTTTCAGTATCGAAGCGTATGATTGGATGTTGCGGTCTTCTACGTGATCAAAGCTCATCGGGATCGAGCTGTTCGGGTAAATCGTCTTCAGCGGCTCCGGGTCGAGCTCCGCAAAAATGTATTCATCCCGGCAGGCGGCCTGGGCGAGTTTACAAGCGGTCGGACCGACTATCATCGAGCTTCCGAAACAATGAGCCCCGCTGGAGTCATATCCTACGGTATTCGTCGCTACGATATATACGTGATTGTCATACGCGCGCGCCTTGTTCGTAAGCTCCCAGTGGTCGAAAGTGCGCATGAAAGCCGACGGCCTGGCTATCACTTCCGCCCCCATCAGCGCGGTCGCGCGCGAAAGCTCCGGGAAATCGCCGTCGTAGCATATTATTATTCCTATATTCCCAATCTTTGTTCCGGCGCAGAACGGCTCGCTTCCTGGAGTGGTCCAGCCGGAATCTCCATGAAGGCGTTCCGACGGGAATGGATGAGTCTTTCTGTACAGGCCCATGAAGCCCTCGTCCGGCCCGATGAGCGCGGCGCTGTTCCATACGACGCCGTCCGGCCCGCGCTCGTAGGAGGGGAACACTATATAAGCGCCGCTCTCCCTCGCCCATCCGGCGCCGATGTCCGTGTGCGCTCCAGGCATCTCCGGAACGGTCTCCCAAAGCTTTTTTCTGCCTCCCTTAGGCGTAAAACCCGTGGTAAAACTCTCCGGAAGGACAATGAGCTGGGCGCCTGACTTGGCGGCGCATTCTTTCACAAGTTTCCCGGCTTTCTCGAGATTGGCGCCGACATCCATCGGTATAGGGGAAAATTGAACGGCGGCGGCGATAAATTTTTTCATTGATTGATCCTCCTGTCAGGTTTTGTTGGAAAAGGCTGATTCATTGTTAGAGGCCTAAAGAGCAAGGATTTAAATCCTGACCCGAGCCCCATTCCAAAATGTCTAAATTTCGTTTTAATCCGCGCTTCCTTTGATTTCAGCCGGACGCTTATGGTTCGTTTGACGGCGCCCGGCGCTATGAATAATGATCTCACGCGCCGCTCGGCATGTCTCCGGCAATTGTTTCCATCAAGGCATATGGAACTTTATCGAAAGACTGCCCTTCGTCATAAGCCTGAATAATATTAAAGATGAAAAATTGAACCTATCTTTGTCATCCAGGAATGACAGATTGTCAATTGGGCGATTTTGTCAGCGTTTCCCTAATTAAAACAAGATTATACATTAAAATTATCCTCGCATGGCAGCAGTTTCTACACTATTCTTACGAGTGCGGCCGGCC
>JAISLO010000238.1 GCA_031290815.1 Synergistaceae bacterium
CACGATGGCAAGCCATCACCCAACGGAACGAAACCAATGTGACAGATAAGCGAAGGATGATATACTGGTTATAAGGTAGCAGAGATCGATGCCACTTAGAGCTCACTGTTGTCAATTTAAGCTTTTTTGCATGTTTCTTTACGAGGACTGGTTTGGGGTAGATCAAGGTTTTGTGCATCAACTGACAAAGGGGTTCCTTATGTTTTTTCCCTTAAGTAGACAACAGTGCCTGAGGCTTAAGTTGTTGACATTGCATAAAAAATAGTTGCACCCCAAACCCATCCGTTCGGAGAGCAGCTTCTCGATGTAGTCGGGAGACATGCCCCCGCAAGGGAGTTAGGGCGGAGCACGTGGATTTTAGCGCGCCTGCCCTGTAGTTGTAAACCTCGCCTGCGTTGCCGTCAATTCAGTTGTGATATAATCAATTAAACCGTTTCGTGTTCGAGAACGCGGTTGAGTCGGCGGCTTCAGCCTGAAGAGGAGTTTGTCGTATGGATCGTGAAAACCTGCTCAAGATGGTTCGACGTTTTCCTGACAAGCCAGGCGTCTATCTGATGCACGACAGCGGCGGGCGGACGATATACATCGGGAAGGCCAAGTCCCTCAAGAAGAGGGTCTCGTCGTACTTCCGTCACGCCGGGTTCGCCTCTCCGAGGCTGACGCGCCTCGTCGCCGACATCGAAGACATTTCGACCATAAGGACCGAGAGCGACGCCGAGGCCATGATACTGGAGTCGCGCCTGATAAAACTCTATCAGCCGTTTTTTAACGTTGAACTGAAAATGGGCGAGAAGTACCCGTTTATCAAGATTACGTCGGAGGATTTTCCCAGGGTGCTTGTCAGCAGGTTCAAACAGGATGATAATTGCGTCTACATAGGTCCGTTCGTAAAGGTGAGATATCTCAGGTCCCTCGTCCGCCTTGCGGAGAGATATTTTCCGCTTCGGACCTGCTCCTCGCCTCTCAAGGCGGACAAGCCGCCGGCAAGAGAGCGTCCATGCATGAGGCACACGCTGGGACTGTGCCTCGCCCCCTGCGCCGGACTCTGCACGGAAGCTGCGTACAGGGAACGCGTGGCCGACTTGGTCATGCTGCTTCAGGGGTGCGGCGCCGATCTCGCGAACAATCTGCACAAGAGGATGAACGCGGCGGCGAAGGGAATGGAGTTCGAGGAGGCGGCGCGGCTGCGCGACACCATAAGGGCTATATGGCGCGTCAACAGGCAGAAGATTTCAGACCCATTCACGACTGGAAACGACGGCGACGAATGGGTCCCCTTGAAGCGCCTTCAGGAGGAGCTAGGGCTGGCGATACTCCCGTGGCGGATTGACGGTTTCGACATATCCCACACGTCGGGGGAACACACGGTTGGAGTGGTAGTCGTCTTCGAGCAGGGAATCGCAAACCCGTCGCTCTACAGGCGCTTCAACGTCGCAACTGTCGACGATGTCGACGATTTCAGGTCGATGGAGGAGACGGTCACCAGAAGATACAAGCGCTGCATGAACTCAGAGGAGCCGCTGCCGCAGCTCATACTGATCGACGGAGGTCCGGCGCAGCTTGACTTCGCCGGACGGGCGCTCGATTCACTCGGGCTGGGATCGATAGCTGTAGCGGCGCTCGCGAAGCGCGAGGAGGAGATCTTCGTTCCAGGCAGGCGCGACCCTCTGAGGCTCGACCCGACGGATCCCGGCCTGCTGCTTCTCCAGAGGGTCAGGGATGAGGCGCACAGGTTTGCCATTACCTCGCACAGGACGAAGAGGAATAAAAAATTTTCGAGGAGCGCGCTTGAAGATATCCCCGGAATGGGTAAGAATAGGGTGTCACAGCTTCTCAGCAGGTTTGGCGGCATTCGGGCCATAGCAAGGCTGAGTCAGGACGAACTGGCGTCCGTTCCAGGTATAGGCGATGTCCTGGCCGAACGGATTTTGACAGCGCTCGACATGACGGTATAGCGCTGACCGAATCGGCGAAAACGAGATTGTCCGCCCGGGAATCAGGCCCGCTAAATCAGCCCCTCACGGCATAGCGCGGCTCGATCTTCATCATTTCACTTCTGGAAAGGGCGTTGTATTTGAAGACAGGCACTGGGAGAAACAGCGGAGGAGACGAGTATTACATGAGGATGGCGCTGAGTCTGGCGATGAGGGGGACCGGAGCGGTAAGTCCCAACCCGAAGGTCGGGTGCGTCATCGTAGATGAAGGAGAGATAGTCGCGTTCGGATATCACAGAAGATGCGGCGCTCCTCACGCTGAGGCCGACGCGCTTCGAAACGCCGGGGAAAGAGCCCGCGGCTGCGCTGTTTACGTCAACCTCGAACCGTGCTGTCATCAGGGCAGGACGCCGCCGTGCTGTGACGCGCTCATATCGGCCGGAGTCGGCAGAGTGGTCATTGGCATGGAGGATCCCAATCCGGTCGTCTCCGGCGGCGGCGTCAGAAGGCTCTCCGAGGCGGGCATAGATGTGACTGTCGGAGTCATGTCTGACGAATGCCGATGGCTCAACAGGGGCTTCGTGAGGAACATGACGGCGGGCAGGCCCTGGATCACCGTCAAGGCCGCGATATCATACGATGGCGACATGGCCCTCTCAAACGGCGAGAGCAGGTGGATCAGCGGCCCGGAGTCGCGAAAGAGGGCGCACATGATGAGGTCCGAAAACGACGCCGTTCTGGTCGGAATCGGCACGGTGATGGCCGACAATCCAGCTCTCACGGTGAGGGATGTGGACGGACGCTCGCCGCAGAAGGTCGTACTGGACCGTAATCTTGATACGCCGCCGGACTCGGAGATTTTAAAGGGCGGCGGCTGCGTGATCTTCGCGGGCCGCTCGGCGGACGCGGAGAGGGAGCGGGCGCTGACCGAACGGGGCGCTGAGGTCGTGAGACAGCAAGGGCGGGGGAGCAGAATATCGCTTGCGGACGTCGTGAGCGAGCTCGCCTCGCGGGGCGTGAATTACCTGATGGTCGAGGGCGGTCCGCGCATAATAAGCTCGTTTATCAGCGAGAACCTCGTCGACGAATTTTCGCTGTTCGCAGCCCCGAAGATCCTGGGGCGGGGGTTGAGCCTGTATGGCGATGTGACCCTTACAAATATGGAGGAGGCGATATCGATGAAAAATGTCAGGACAAGCATGATAGGAGACGATATCTGGATCGAGGGAGTGCCGTCTTGTTCACCGGCCTTGTAGAATGCGTCGGTGTGGTCCGCTCGGTCTCATACGAGGGGGGAGGGGTTCACAGAATAGGCATTCACGCGCCGTCCATCGCAGGAGACCTGAAGCTGGGGGAGTCGGTCGCCGTGGCAGGGGCGTGCCTCACGGTTGTCGAATCGTGGGACGGCATGTTTTACGCGCAGATGATGAGCGAGACCACTGGGACGACGAAGCTCTCCTCCGTCAAGCCTGGGGACAGGGTCAACCTCGAACGCGCGCTTCGCGCCGGTGACAGGCTTGGCGGCCACATGGTGCTCGGCCACGTCGACTGCGTGGGCAAGGTCTCCGGCATAACAAACGAAGGAAGCACGAGGAAATTTTGGATAACAGTGCCCTGGGATATTTCTTGGGGCATAGCGCCGAAGGGATCGATAACGGTCGACGGAGTGAGCCTGACCGTCATCGACGCGCCGGGCAAGTTCGATGAGAGCTTCTCCGTCGGGCTGATACCGACGACTCTGCGGGACACTACGATGGGCGATCTCGCCGAGGGACACCGAGTCAACATAGAGATAGACGTCCTTGCGAGGTATGCGGCGCGGCTTCTGGGATTCGAAGCCGAGACGAATCGTTCGGACGAAAGTCATCTGACATGGGAGAAGCTGGAGGAGTATGGATGGCCGACTGGAGGTCTAAAATGAACGAATCGGATGTAACGCTCGATCGCATCGAAGATGCGGTAGATGACATCGCAAACGGGAAAATAGTCATAGTGGTGGATGACGCGTGCCGGGAGAACGAGGGTGACATGATCGTCGCGGCCGAGTTGTGCACAACGGAGCGAGTGAACTTCATGGTTAAATACGCGCGAGGGCTGCTCTGCGCGCCCGTCGATCCGGCAATAGCCGAGGCGCTGCGGCTGGATCTCATGGTGGAGCACAACACCGATCTCCACGGAACGGCCTTCACCGTCTCGGTCGACGCGCTTCAAGGAACGACGACAGGGATTTCGGCCGAGGAAAGGGCCGTCACCGTGAGGCGTCTGGTCGACCCGGACGCGAAGGCATCGGACTTCAGGAGACCTGGGCACGTCTTCCCCCTGATCGCGCGCCCGGGAGGCGTGCTGAAGCGAACCGGGCATACGGAGGCCGCCGTCGATCTGGCGAAGCTCGCCGGTCTCAGGGGCGGCGGCGCCATCTGCGAGGTGCTGAACGACGACGGTTCGATGGCAAGGCTGCCGCAGTTGACTGAGTTCGCGAAATTCCACGGAATCAGAATAATCTCGGTGGCCGACCTGATAAAGTACCGGCTTGCCAGGGAGAAGCTCGTCACCAGGGAGGCGTCGCTATTTTTCCCCACGGAGTTTGGGAACTTCAAGGGTTACGCGTACAGATTTCTCGGGGATAAGGACTCCGACACGGTTCATATCGCGCTCGTCAAGGGTGATGTTGAGTCGGTCGAAAGCGTACTGGTCAGGGTCCACTCGGAGTGCCTCACGGGCGACGTGTTCGGTTCGCTGCGCTGTGACTGCGGACCTCAGCTCCGCAAATCGATGGAGATGATAGAGAACGAGGGAGTGGGCGTGATACTGTACCTGAGGCAGGAGGGCAGGGGTATCGGGCTCCTCTCCAAACTCAAGGCGTACGAGCTGCAGGAACAGGGGCTGGACACGGAGGAGGCGAACATCGCGCTTGGATTCGAATCCGACATGAGGGACTACGGGGTGGGGGCGCAGATCCTCGTCGATCTCGGCATAAAGAGGATAAGGCTAATCACGAACAATCCCAAGAAGATGATCGGCCTGGAGGGCTACCGCCTCGAGATCACCGAGAGGGTTCCGCTAGAGTTCCCCCCGAACGCGCACAACGAGAAATATCTGCGGACAAAGTGCTGCAAGATGGGACATATACTTCATAATATTTAACCGAAAGGGAGTGGTTCGATGAGGGTCATACAGGGTTCGCTCATAGGTTCAGGACTTCGTTTCGCCATAGTTGTGTCTCGTTTCAACGAGCTCATTTCAAGCAGGCTTCTGGACGGAGCGATCGATATATTGACGCGCCACGACGTGCGCCGCCAGGACATAGACGTATACTGGGTCCCAGGGGCGTGGGAGCTGCCGCTCATAGCCAAGGAGGTTGCGCTCTCCGGCAAACACGACGCGATAGTGGCGCTGGGGGCCGTCATTCAGGGAGACACCCCCCATGCCGATTACATCTGTTCGGAGACGTCGAAGGGGCTTGCGCTCATAAGCCTCGAACAGAGAATCCCGGTAGGCTTCGGCGTGCTCACGTGTTCGAACCTCGAACAGGCTCTGGTCAGGGCAGGGAGCAAGTCCGGCAACAAGGGAGTGGACGCCGCCATGTCGGCTCTGGAGATGGCAAACCTGCTGATCGAAGCGAGACGCGCTCGGGGAGGAGAAGAGTAATGCTCGATCCCAAGTGGATTCGCGAACATCCGGACGACGTGCGTGAACTTCTTGGGAGACGCGGACACGCTTTCGACCTGGATGCCCTGTTGGCGCTCGAATCCGAGAGGCTTGGCGTTCTCTCCGCCGTGGAGGAGCTGAGGGCGAAGAGGAACGAAGGATCAAAGCGTGTAGGAGAGATAAAGAAGAGCGGAGGGGACGCGTCCGATCTGATAGAGGAGATGAAGGTCACCGGCGAGAGGATACACGAGATGGACTCGCGCCTTACCGGAATCGAGGAGGAGTGGAACAGACGGCTCCTGCTGATGCCCAATAAACTGAGCGGCGACGTCCCGTCCGGATCCGACGAGAGCGCGAACGTCGAGATCAAGAGATGGGGAGAGCCCAAGCGCTATTCGTTCGAACCCAAACCGCACTGGGAGCTCGGCGAATCCCTCGGCGTCATGGACTTCGAGAGGGGAACGAGGCTCGCAGAGAGCAGGTTCACGGTCCTAAAGGGCGCGGGAGCCAGAGTAGAGCGCGGGCTCATCAATTTCATGCTCGATCTTCACACTACAAAACACGGATACGTCGAGATACTGCCGCCGATGCTTGTCAACAGCGCGACCATGACCGGAACGGGTCAGCTCCCCAAGTTCGCCGAGGACCAGTATAAATGCGTGAATGACGACCTCTGGCTCATTCCGACCGCGGAGGTGCCGCTGACGAACCTGCACTACGGCGAGATATTGAACGAGAGCGACCTGCCCCTCCGCTACACCGCCTACACCGCGTGTTTCAGGAGGGAGGCCGGCACATACGGCCGCGACATGAGGGGTATGCTGAGACAGCACCAGTTTGACAAGGTCGAGCTCGTGAAACTGTGTGCCCCTGAGACGAGCTACCGTGAGCTCGACCTTCTTCTGGAGGACGCGGAGAGTGTTCTGCAGGCGCTGGAGCTGCCATACAGGGTCGTCGTCCTCTCGTCGGGGGACATAGGCAACGCGGCGGCCAAGACGTACGACATCGAGGTCTGGCTTCCGTCGCAGGGCTGTTACAGGGAGATAAGCTCGTGCAGCAACTGCGAGGATTTTCAGTCCCGAAGGATGGGGACGAGATATCGCGTGAAGGACAGCGGCAAAATCGAATTTGTCCACACGCTGAACGGATCGGGAATAGCCGTCGGCCGGTGTCTCATCGCCCTGATCGAGAACTTTCAGGAGGATGACGGAAGCATCCTGATACCGGAAGCTCTCCGTCCGTATGTCGGCGGGATGGACAGGATAACCGCCGCGGCCGCAATAAAGTAAAATGCGCGGTCTGCTCCTGGCCCTTCTGGCAAGGGTGGATACCGGATATCTCAGGATGGCGGCCGTGGTCCTGGCGATCGTCGTCGCGTGCGCCTTTATTCAAAAGGCTTTCAAGCGCGATCTCGAGAGCGATCAGTATTACTATCTGAGGGATATCTGCATGATCGCGTCGTGGGCGCTGTGCGGCATCTGGACGCAGAGCGTCCCGATGAAACTGACCATCACGGCCGGCGTGATCGCGGGGCTGATAGGATTCTGTCAGAAGGTCGTGAAGAACTGGGATCTCCGTCTCTGTTTTTTGGCTGTCGGTTTTGGCGTCGCCCTGCTGGGGCCGCGCATAACTTTCATAGGACAGCCAGACGGAGAGTTCTTCTACCTCTCGGGCCTCACGACCATAATGGTTCTAAGCACCCTGTGGATGGGTTTTTTCCCGATCCTCTTCCTGGAACTGGACGAGATACCCGGCATGGGGGGAGGGCTTCTCATAGTGAGCTGGACTCTCATGGTCGTGGTAACCGCCATGTCCTCGAAAGGGCCCTCGGATGCACTGGTGATGTCGCTCTGCGGGCTCGCCCTGATTCTGGTATTCTGGAGCCGGCACGTAAACGTGTATCGCAGGCTCGGCTCCCCCCTCTCCGCGATGTGGGGAACGCTTTTGGCGGGAACGTCGATGCTCGGTGCGAGCAAGGGGGTGGCGTTTGCCACCGTCATGATTCTTCCGCTCGGGCTCTTTGCCATACCCATATTGGAAACATCCCTTCGCGTACTCTCCGCCGCGTTTTCCCCCAAGCCGCTGGGCAACATGATGTTCTACAGAAAGCTCGTGCAGCGGGGAATGGATCATCCGTCCGCGGTGTTCATGGTATGCGGCGTGTGCGGCGTATGCGGGATTTCCATGGCGGCGCTCCAGATGAAACTGCTCGACCCTCTGTCGCTCTTTCTGACGATGATCTTTCTGGCGTCGGGCTTTTATGTCGCGGTCGCAAGCACCGGGGAGGCCGGCAGCAGATCGGCGGAGCGTCCTTCGCTGTGGGGGGTGACCGTTGACAACTTCTCCCTGGACTATGCGCTGGGCCGTGTGAACGGGTGGGTGTCCTCCGGCGGCGGACCGCGAACGGTAGTGACGGTCGACGCGCTGGCCGCGCTGCGAAGCAGGCGCGACAGAAGGTACAGCGACATCGTGAGCCGGGCGGGGCTGGTGCTGCCGGATGGGATAGGACTTATATGGGCGCTGCGCTTCCTCGGTTTCGTCGTCCAGGAGAGGATTCCGGGAGTGGATTTTGTCGATCACCTCTGCCGGCTGGCATCCGGCCAGGGGTGGCCGGTGTTTTTCTTCGGAGGACGTCCTGGCGTCGCCCAGAAGGCGTCGGAGAACCTTCGCTCCAAATATCCCGGCCTGGTGGTCGCCGGTTGCAGGAGCGGGTTCTTCAAATCGTCCGAGAGCCCCGAGATATGCAAAGAGATAAGGGAGTCGGGTGCGAGGATAGTGTTCGTCGCCCTTGGGGTTCCGAAACAGGAGTATTGGATGCATGACAACCTGGCCGGCATCGGCGGCGTGGTCGGCATAGGGGTAGGCGGCAGCTTCGACGTGATATCAGGCGTTCTGAAGCGCGCCCCGCTGAGCTGGAGAAACATGCATCTCGAGTGGCTGTACAGGACACTTCAGGAGCCGGCGCGATGGAAAAGGGTTGCGAAGCTGCCCCTCTTCGTCCTGCTGGTCTTCCTGAAAAAAATACATCTCGATACATGGCGGCGGGCTGTGTGACGCCGCAGCGCAGGGGATTTCAGCGGCAGTGTTCCGGTATTACTACAACATAGTGGGAGGAAACGATCAGGCATGAAGATGGATAAGATGTTGAAACAGGTTCAAAAGATGCAGGCGCAGGTGTCACTGATGCAGGAGGAACTGGCGAACGAAATCGTGGAGGCGACGAGCGGGGGAGGGATGGTCAAAGCCCGGGCCAACGGACACGGCGATATCGTATCCGTGTCGATATCCAAGGATGTCGTGGATCCCGAGGATGTCGAGATGCTGGAGGACCTCGTCCTCTCGGCCGTAAAGGAGGCCCTGCGCCTCGGTCATGAGGTCGCCGAGAAGCGTATGGGCAGCATCACCGGCGGCATGAGTATTCCTGGGCTGTTTTGAGCCTTCCGGGTTCTTTCGACGAGTTGACTGGGCTTCTGGGCCGCTTCCCCGGAGTCGGCCAGAAGACCGCGAGGCGGATGGTCTTCTTCCTGCTTAGCTCGGATCCAGCATGGGTGAGCGCCCTGGCGGAGTCGATCTCGAATCTGCGCGAGAGGGTGCGGTCCTGCAGCGAGTGCGGAAACATATCCACCGGAGATCTGTGCGGCGTATGTATGGATCAGTCGAGGGACAGGAAGAGCATATGCGTCGTGGAGAGTCAGGAGGACTGCGTCGCCATGGAGCAGTCGGGAGTTTTCGGCGGGTGTTATCATGTCCTGGGGGGCAGGTGTTCCCCCCTCGAGGATGAAGATGTGCCGGCCGAGAGCCTCGACCGCTTGCGGAGGCGGATAGTGGAGTACGGGACGACCGAGGTGATACTTGCCTTAAACCCCAGGATAGAGGGCGATATGACTGCCTTTTTGCTTCAGGATTCACTGAAAGAACTGGCTGTCAAGATAACTCGTCTCTCCTACGGATTGCCTGTCGGCGGCAGTATCGGCTATGCTGACAGGGTAACGCTCCACATTGCTCTGGAATCGAGGAGGGAAATGGAAAAGGAGGAGGGTGATTGACTCGTATTTAAGCTGTTCGGACGAACCGCTATATTAGATCAGATTTTCCGGCAAAATGCAGGAGTCTGAAAAATGCAGGTTATCTACAATACTCAGAGGAAGGGAGATGATAAAGTGCCTGAAACCGGAATATATGGAATCATGAAGATTGCGCTTCGAATCATACTGACGCTTGTCTGCGGAGTTGCCGGCTATCAACTGTCGTTGTTGATACTTCAGCTCAAGCTCAAGTGGGTGACGGAACTCGCCCACCCAAATGTCTGGATGGCTTTTTCCATACTGTTGTTTGCTCTGTGCGGAAACCTGTTGACTCCGCTGATATGGTGGGCTCTCAAGAAGACAGGCGCTCTTTTCGAAAACATGCTGCAGGACGTGAGCATTCCCGATATCTCGGTTGCCTTGATGGGGTTGATACTGAGCCTTCTGCTCGCCAATCTCTTCGCGATACCGCTCATAGGAATTCCGGGAATCGGTTTCTACATAGCCATAGCCCTCAACATATTGTTCGCCTTCGTGGGAATGCGGGCATTTTTGAAGCGGAGGGACGACATATGGGCGTTTGCGCTTGGACTGGTGGGCTTGAGCAGCCGCTTTCAGCTGAAAAAAAAGGATAAAAGCCCTGTCTCCGGCCACGGTGAGGGCGTTGCGGATGTCGAGGCGGCCGCGTATGGACATCGTTCCGATGCGAGCAAAAAAGTGCTGGACACGAGCGCGCTCATCGACGGCAGGATTCTCGACATCGCGATGACCGGCTTCCTGGAGGGGACATTGATATTACCCAGGTTTGTTCTGACCGAACTCCAGGGCGTAGCGGACTCCTCCGAGCCGGCGCGGCGCGCGAGGGGCAGAAAGGGCCTCACGGTTGTGTCGGAGCTCCAGGGGATCGATAATATGAGGGTCAGCATCGAGGATTTCAGCATGAAGGAGCTCAGAAGGGACAAGGTCGACGAGGCGCTCGTCGAACTGTGCAAGAAGCTCGGAGCGAAGATCATCACCACTGACTACAACCTAAACCAGATATCGAGGATCGAGGGCATTCCCGTTTTGAACGTGAACGAGCTCGCCAACTCCCTGAAACCCCAGTTCCTGCCGGGAGAAATCGTCAGGATCGACGTGATCCGCCCCGGAAAGGAGCGCGGCCAGGGTATAGGCTACCTGGAGGACGGTACCATGCTCGTGGTCGAGGACGGATCGGGAGCGATAGGGGATACGGTGGACGTCGTCATTACGTCCATGCTTCAGACAGCAGCCGGCAGGATGGTGTTCGGCAAGCTCAAGAGATGAGCGCATCCAATGGGACCTGGTCGTTCATACTCGTCGCCGCCGGCGCCGGGACCAGGATGGGGGGTGTCCCCAAACAATTCCGGATGCTCGGCGGCCGGCCCATGTGGGCTTGGTCCGCCGGCGTGGCCGCGGAGCTCAGCGCGAGAGGAAGAATAGATGAGCTGATTGTCGTAATTCCAAGCGGCTGGGAGGAAACGTTCGGCTCGTTTCGTCCTGACTGTCCCATGTCCGTCACGATAGGTGGGAGCACCAGGTCGGAGTCGGTGAGGAACGGGCTTGCAATGGCGAGCTCAGATTTTGTGCTTATCCATGATGCGGCCAGGCCGTTCCTTGACACCGACATGTGCGAGGCCCTGATGGACTCGACGACCGAACTGCGCGGGGCCGTGCCCCTTTTAAGTTCCGTCGATTCCCTCAAGATGATTGAAGGGGACGTCATACGATCGATTCCGAGGGACATCATAAGGAGGACGCAAACCCCTCAGGCATTCCCCAGGGAGTCCATCGCCAAAGTTCTCGAAGCCTCGCCCGGAGGTTCTACGGATGAGGCGTCTTTGTGGCTTGAGATGTCCGGAGATCTCGCGCGTGTGGATGGCTCGGAGAAAAATTTCAAGGTTACCACCGAGTTCGACTGGCTCGTCGCAACGTCCCTAGTGAATGGGTCGAGAGAGATACGCGTCGGAATCGGCTATGACGTTCACGAGCTGACGCCTGGGCGCAGGCTCGTTCTGGGGGGAGTCGAAATCCCGTCTGAGCTTGGACTGCTTGGTCATTCGGACGCCGATATAATATGTCATGCCGTATCTGACGCGCTGCTCGGGGCCGCCGGGGAAGGGGACATCGGAACACTGTTCCCGGCGTCCGACGAGTCTTATCGAAACGCCGACAGCACGGCGCTCCTGACCGAGGTACTCGGGCTGATAACAAAAGAACGCTGGCGAGTATCGTGGATCGACGTTGTTTTGATCGCCCAAGTTCCCAAATTAGCAGGGTATATACCCGCTATTATTGGTAACTTACAAAAACTCTTTACTGATTCGGCATTTTACGTTAAACTTAGCGTCAAGGTAAAATCAGGTGAGTTCGTTGGCAGCGTCGGGAGGGCCGAGTGCATGGCCTGTCACGCGGTGGCCACGTTGGAACGCTTCACCTTATAGAACACGCGGCTGAGTTTCTCAGGCGTCTCGCGCTGGCCGGAGCGCACCGAGATTTCAGAGCGGGCGCGGCGGTTGGTTTAATGTTTCGCGCTATGGCGCGTAAGTTGGGAGTGTGAGAATGCAGTACAGTCTGTTGAGAAGAATAGCGTCAGTTTTTTTGTCGGCAGCGATTGTGTTTATCGCCGCAAGTGCTGTCCTGGCCGGTCCCTCCGGTGTCGCTATGAACGGCGGCTATGCGGAGTGGAAGATAGGCGGCATCCTTATCTGGAAGTTTCCGGCGAAATATTCCGTTGAGGCCACTACTGTGTCGGAGCGCTTCAACAAGGTCTACTCCAAAGGATTCGCGCTGACGGATTTAAACGTATTCAAGGTTGACGATTTTTGGTCGCTGCGGATCGGAGACAACGTTATAGTCTCGGCGCTTCCCCGTTATGGCGGCAGCGTCAAGATGAACTCCCACCTGCTGGGGCTGACAATATTGTCGAGGGTATATGAAGCGGTTGGGCAGCTTCACGCCCACAAACTGACTCAAAATTACAAGATAGGCGGAGGATTTGAAGTCGACTCTATGATCTCATGGTACGGCGGAAAGATGATAGGCAGGAAGTTCGCCAACGGCGAACGATTCACGGAGAGCCATCTGTCTGCGGCCGCGAAGAACCTTCCGTTCGGCACTCTAGTCAAGATAACTAGCGCGGCCAGCGGAAAATCGGTGGTTGTCAGAATAACCGACCGCTTTGCGGAACACAAGAACAGGCTTCTCGACATTTCCCAGGCCGCGGCCGAATTGCTTGGCATAAAGAGTATGGGCGTCGCCAAGGTCATGGTAAACGTCATTGGAAGAGTTGATAAAGTTGGAGGAAGATAGCGGCGTAACTACGAGATTCGCCCCGTCTCCGACTGGGGCGCTTCATATAGGAGGGGCGAGGACGGCCCTCTTTAACTTTATGTGGGCAAGGCGCTGCAACGGCCGCTTTCTGCTTCGCTTCGAGGATACGGACACTGCGAGGTCCAGCGCCGAGTACGAGGATTCGATCCTGGAGGATCTGAGATGGCTCGGCATGGAGCCGGACGGTGAGATTACGAAACAGACGTCGAATTCTCTGAGGCACAGGCAGGTCCTCGCCGCTTTGAGGGAATCTGGATCAGCATATCCGTGTTTTTGCGCAGGGCGCGGCAAAGATGACAGATCAGGCATCTTGCCGCGTTGCGTTTGCGGACGCCTGCCGGGTGACGAGGCGGATGCCAGGGCGGATTCCGGCGAGCCTCACTGTTGGCGTTTCAGGGTGAGGGACGATCTCGGGGAGTTTCGATTTTCGGATAGGCTCAGGGGCACGATAGAGACGCCGGCGGCTTCTCTGGACGATTTCGTCCTGACTCGTGGCGACGGGACCAGCACATATATCTTTGCGGTGGTCGTAGACGATCACGACTCGTCCGTAACACACGTCATAAGAGGGGAGGAACACATCCCCAACACCCCCAAGCAGGAGATGATATACAGGGCGCTCGGCTGGCGGGTTCCGCATTGGGTGCATATACCGATGGTGCTTGACGCCGGGAGGCACAAGCTCAGCAAGAGGTCGGGCGCGATATCCATCTCCTCATACAGGAGCGAGGGCTGGCTGCCCGATGCGGTTGTATCCTACATCGCTACTCTGAGCTGGTCGGGTGCTCCGGCGGACGTGCTGCTCAGCCCGGCCGAGATGTCCCGCACCTTTCACCTCGACTCTGTGGCGCTCACGCCGCCGATTCACGATCCTCTCAGGATGAGGCACTTCGGAAGGCTGTCGCTTGCCGGACTGCCGGCTTCGGATCTGTTGAAGAGGACCTGGAACGCTTTTCCCGTGCGGCGGCCCGATTCCGATAACCATATCGAAAATGACAGGATCTCCCTCATAAAAGAACTCGTCCCGTCATGCGCGACGCTCGACGAGCTGGAGGAGGCCGTCTCATCCTCCTTCGCCGCGCCCGGAACCGTTCCGCCGGATGTCTCAGGAACTGCCTGGGCCGCGGCATTGAGGGACCGGCTGATGGACATCGGCCGCGATGACTGGACATCGGAAGGCATAGGAAGATCGATCAAGGAGTTTCAGAGAGAACGCGGACTCAAGGGCAGGGAGCTTTATCACACGCTGCGCCTGCTCATCACCGGCAGGGAGTCCGGAGCGCCGCTTGTCCTGATACTCTCCTGTCTTGGAAGAGAGGGGACAATGGGCAGGCTGGAGACCGTCCCAAACTTGTGAACGGTCCTGTCGATATCAAGTGAGAGCTTATCAAAAATCAAAAAAGAACGCGGCGTTTCGTTGATGATCCGGCTTTATTAATGATGATAAAAAAGGGGAGAACGCAGTGCAAAGCAGCGACATGGGCATCAATCAGGGAAAATTCGCCGATTACCGGGGGTTTACGTTCGATGATCTGCTTCTTGAGCCAGGCTACAGCGATGTGCTGCCGTCACAGGTAGACACCAGCACATACCTCACCGGGGGGATAACGCTTCGCACGCCTATCTGCAGTTCTGCCATGGATACGGTGACCGAGTCCAGGCTCGCGATTGCCCTTGCCCGCGAGGGAGGAATAGGAATACTGCACCGAAATATGTCGATAGAGGATCAGGCGCGCGAGGTCGACAAAGTCAAGCGTTCCGAGTCGGGGGTCATAGTCGATCCGTTCTATCTGTACCCGGAGGACAGGGTCACCAGGGCAATGGACCTGATGTCGCACTATCACATATCCGGCGTTCCAATAGTCAATCACGACCTGCGCCTCGTCGGCATAATAACGAACAGGGACCTCAGATTCATCACCAACTATGATCAGCCCATCGACGGAGTCATGACCAAGGAGAATATGGTCACGGCGCCTGTCGGCACCGACATCGAGAGCGCCAAGAAAATACTCAGCAACCGCAAGGTCGAGAAGCTCCCGATTGTCGACGAGGAAGGCCGGCTGATGGGACTCATAACCATCAAGGATATTCAGAAGGCAAAGGACTTTCCGAACGCGACAAAGGACTCGCGCGGCCGGCTGAGGGTAGGGGCGGCCATCGGAACGGGCTCAGATTCCATGAACCGCCTGGAGGCACTGATCGCCGAGTCAGTGGACGTGATAGTCGTCGACACCGCGCATGGCCACTCGAAATCGGTGTTAGACATGATAAAGAAAATAAGGGCCGCTTACCCGGATCTCCAGCTTATCGGCGGGAACATCGCGACGGCCGGCGCGGCGGAGGCCCTGGTCGATGCCGGCGTCGACGCCGTCAAGGTGGGCATCGGCCCCGGTGCCATCTGCACGACGCGTATTGTGGCCGGCATCGGGGTTCCACAGGTCGCCGCGATAATGAACGTTGCGGATGTCGCCCATAGGATGGGCCGCAAGGTCATAGCGGACGGCGGCATAAGGTATTCGGGGGATATCGTAAAGGCCCTCGCGGCCGGCGCCGACAGCGTCATGATAGGATCGCTGTTTGCAGGCACCGAGGAGAGCCCCGGTGAAGTCACCATCTACCGTGGCAGGTCGTTCAAGAGCTTCCGCGGGATGGGCTCTCTGGGTGCGATGAGGGAGGGAACGAGCAAAGACAGGTATTTCCAGGAGGGGGTAACCGAGGATAAACTCGTTCCGGAGGGGATAGAGGGGTTGGTTCCCCATAAGGGCGCGCTCGGCGGAATCGTTTTCCAGATGGTTGGAGGCATACGTTCCGGCATGGGTTACTGCGGAACGGCCAACATAGAGGAGTTGCACAGAAAGTCGCGTTTCATAGAGGTGACGCCGGCCTCCATGAAGGAGAGCCATCCTCATGACGTTGTCATAACGAAGGAAGCCCCGAATTACGCCATGGAGTGACGGAGGAGACGCCGGACAAATCGATGGCTATGGATACGGCAAAAAAAAATCAACGGCGGGCGTTTTTTCACCCGCCGTTATTCTATAAAGCGCGGTATCGGCACGGTTCGACAGGCTCGTACAGCCCCGTTAAAGGAACCTCTTTGTCAGTTGATGCACAAAACCTTGATCTACCCCAAACCAGTCCTCGTAAAGAAACATGCAAAAAAGCTTAAATTGACAACAGTGATTGTGACACAAGACGATCAAAACCGCGGGGCTTCGTCCCGTCACTTCATGATCACGATGGTTCCGGCAAGCATGTCATGAAGCGTTCTCCTGTCCCGCCTGAATATGAGCAGTATGTCGGCCAGAAGGATGATCGCGCATACACCCGATATAAACGGCAATGCCGGGTTATGCAGCAAGAACATCGGCAGCATCTCCTT